>JBMCIU010000206.1:0-3630 GCA_048616755.1 Verrucomicrobiota bacterium | reverse complement strand
TGTCGTGTTTTTTCGTGCTTTTCGCCGTTGTTCTGTCTTCGTTTTTACACCCGCAACGAGATTCAGACAGCGCCAACTTTTCGTCCTCGCAACTCGGAACTCGGAACTCGGAACTCGGAACTCGGAACTTAGCGATACGTGTTGCCTGTACTATAGTGCGACAACACTGCGATGCCAGTGAACCCCTGCCCAGAAAGGTGTCCAGAACTCGCAGCTTCGCGCAACCTGAACGCCCGTTTCCACGGCATGGAGCCCCCCGGCCTCGGCGGTATCCCGAGCTGCGCGAGGTACGGCGGAGGCCCGCCGCCTCCAGTTTTTCCGTCGTATGTCGAGCGTCCAACTTGCGCGAATCTTGAGCCTGAGAACTTGTTCACCCACGCCGCAAGGGTGTGGGAGTCTTGATCGAACACCTCTTTCGGAAAGGGGTCAGCGACCGCGACGGTTGGGGGCGGAGGGAACGGGATCAGCGGGGGATCAGTTTGGCCGGAAGCCATTGGAGGTCGTCGACGGCGCGGTTGTGCAGCAGCTCGTCGAGCGCATGCGCGCCGGCGCGGGCGAGTTCGCGCCGGGAAACGTCGACCGTGGTGAGCGGCGGTTCGACTTCTTCGGCGAGGGACAGGTTGTCGGTGCCGACCAGGCAGACATCCCTTTCGGGTTCGATATTCAGCTCCCGCAGAGCGCGGTACACGGAAGGCGCCTGCTCGTCATAGAGAATCATGCCGCTGGGCGGTTCGTCGCCGGACATGATTTCGCGCACGACTCCGACGGTTTCCGCGTCGTCGGCCCCGGCGTAGCGCACCCAGCCCGGATGATGCGGCAACCCCTTCTCTGCCACCAGGCGATAGAAGGCTTCGCGCCGAAACAGAAAGTCGCGGTGCATGTGGCCGGGTTCGAGCGGGTGCAGGTAGGCGATGCGTCGCCGCCCCTTGCTCAACAAATAGGCAATCTGGGTTTCGACCACCGGGTCCGGCGCCACCGCGATGGCCGGTTTCGGCATTTCGGCCGTGGCCGGGATCAGGTGTATCGCCGGAATCTCGAGCGCTTCCAGGCCGCTGCCCAGCCCCGGCGATTCGGCGCCGACAAGCACCGCCGCATCTACCGTTTTCCCTTCAATCTCCGCCTGCAGCCGCAGATCCCCGCCGAGGTCGGTCGCGATTTTTACGAGATGGTCCCAGCCGCGCTGGCCCAGCTCCTCGCACATCGCCGCCACCAATTCGTCGCGAAATCCCGTGCGGCGATGGGCAAACGGCTCCTCGCTGTATACCAGCACACGCATATCCGACGGCAACAGCGGCGTCGCGCCCCGAAAAACCCCCTGGCCCCAGCGGGTTTCCAGCAAACCCAGCTCACAAAATTTGTGAATCACCGCCTGGATCGTATGCTGGCCCGCCGAACACGCCTGCACGATGCTGCGCACCGTAGGCAGCGCAGCCCCCGGCGGCAGATCGAAAAGTTGCCGCTTTAAATAGCGCGCGACGCGAAGTTCGGCTTTGGTCATGTCTTTCATCATAAGTTCGCTCGTCATCAGTGTCAGCTTTGTGTTGCCTGTTGCTGCAATATATTCTGCATAACACAAAAGCAAGGCCGCCGCCGCTCGCGTTCGCCGCAGCTTCTGCCCGGCGGCATCCGGACCAACCGTGGCACTGGCTTTTCAGCCGGTGCGTGGAACTTCGAGGACAGCTCCGCCTAAAAGGCAGAGCCACGATGCGAAATTCCAACCGCTTAAATTATTTCGTGTGTTTTGCGTCTTTCGTGGTTAAAAAGGCTTCGCCCCCCTATGAACACAAAACTTGGTTGGATTCGGTCAGTTGAGTTCGCAATGGCTTTTAGTATCAACGGGCATCCCTGCCTGTTGTGAAGTTCTCTGCAGCCAAGATGGCCGCAGTACGGCTGCTATCCAACCAAGTTTTGTGTTCATAGCATAAAAGCACTTCATGCTGGTTGCTGATTTATGGTTTTTGCCATCAATGATTCTGCTGTCAATAAGCCTGCAAAAAATGATTTTGTCATAAATAATTCTGTTGAAATCCCAAGGCTTTGCCCATTGGTGACATGTTTGTCGCTGAAATCCAAGCGTCGCATGTGCAATTCAAAAATATGCATTTATAATTCAATCTTCAAACCTCATCCCTCAACCTTCCTAGGCTCTCCCACCAGGTGACTGGGAAAAACCAGCAAGAAAAATGGACAAATTGATGACAACAGACGCGGACATCCTTCGTCCCCTCGTGGAACAGTATCTTGAAATATGCGCCCGGCCCGAGCAGGCGGAGCGCCGACGGTTGTGGCGCAAGCTGCATGACCTGGATTCCGAACGCCCGATGGTCTATGTGCGCGCGTTCGCCTGGAAGGAACTTCCGGAAAACGTCTGCGAATGCCGCGATCCGCTCTTTCGGCAGCAGGAGCAGTTTTTACGCAAGTCCATCCTGAAAAGCAGCTTTGGCGACGACATGGTGTTCGAGCCTTGGTTGGTGATGCAGGCGGCGCACCGCGCGCGCGGCTGGGGCGTCGACATCCCGCGCCACACCAGCGACGAAGCGCGCGGGTCGTTCAAGGTCGATTATCCGCTGAAATCCCTGGACGACATGGACAAGTTGCGAACTCCGCGGCACGACATTGACGAGGAGAAGAGCGCGGAAAACCTGGAACGTTTGCAGGGGGCGGTCGGCGACATGATTCCCGTCTCGCTCGACCGGCGTCCCGCCTGGCGCGCCTGGTCGGCCGACATCTCCACCGACCTGTTTTACCTGCGCGGCATGGAAAACTTCATGATCGACATGCTCGACAACCCCGAGGGGCTGCATCGCTTGGCCAAATTCATGTCGGACGGCATTCTCAAGGCGCACGACGAGGCCGAGGCGGCGGGCGACTGGAGCGAACCCGGCGGCGAGCTGATCCAGGGCATGCCCTACGGCGGCGGCGTGCGCGAACCGGAGCCGAATAAGCAGGGCGTGCCGCGAAAGGAACTCTGGTGGTTTGCCGCCGCCCAGGAATTCACCGCGGTCTCCCCGCAGATGCACGAGGAGTTTCTTCTCCGCTACCAACTGCCCATCCTCAAAAAATTCGGCGCGGTCGCCTACGGCTGCTGCGAAGATCTGAGCCACAAGATCGACATGCTGCGCGCCATTCCCAACCTGCGCCGCATTGCCGTCTCGCCCTTTGCCGACGTGCCAGCCTGCGCCGAACAGATTGGCACGGACTACGTGATCAGCTACCGGCCCAGCCCCGCCGACATGGTCTCGTACGACTGGAACCCGGACCGCGTCCGCTCCATTCTCCGTCGCGACCTGGAAAGCTGCCGCGGATGTCACATGGATATCGTATTGAAAGATGTCGAAACTGTTCAGGGCGACAGCCAACGTCTGCGCCGCTGGGTTGAAACCGTACGCGAGGTTATTGAGTGAGTAAAAGTGCTGAAGCGGAAGATTTCTTTGCCGCCATGGCCGCCGGCATGGACAGCGGCGCGTCGGAGCGCCCCGACATGGAGGCCGTGCCTGCGCCCGCGCTGCCGGACCAGCGGCTGGCCGACGAAAGCGCGGCGGGGTTGACTCCGCCGTCCGCGCACGACAAACTCGATTCGCCGGAGAAGCTCGCGGCCCGGCTGGCCGAACTGCACGCAAAGTACGATCC
>JBMCIU010000205.1:0-3634 GCA_048616755.1 Verrucomicrobiota bacterium | reverse complement strand
AGGCGCGCGCCGAACTCGCAAAGAGCTATATGGATTCCTGTTTCAAGTTGCCATTCGTCGTCGGACTGCATTGGTTCCAATGGCCCGATCAGCCAATCCTCGGACGCGGCAACGGCGACGGCGAACGTTCCGCATTCGGCATCGTCGACGTCGCCGACCGACCGCACAAAGAACTCACCGAAGCAATCCGCGAAAGCGCCGGCCGAATGTATGAAAGGCACGGCGGCGCGTAAGAACGTTGATCCGTGTTCTGGCACAAAGGCAATTTCGGGCCGCGACTGGTCGAAAAGGCGCAAAGCCGGGGGATCGGCATCCTGGCCCTGAAATCAATGGCGCGACGTCCGATCCGCGACGGGGAAAAACAACATTGGAACAAGTGCTGGTACATCCCGATTGAGTCGAAGGATGATGTCCGTGCGGCCCTCTCATTCACATTGGCGCAAGGGACGACCGCCGCCATTCCGCCGGGGCACGAAGAACTCCTCTGGCTCGCGTGCGACGTCGCCGACGCCGGCCTCGACCCCTGCCCTCCAAAAGATGCCCCCGCATTTGAAGGTGAACCCCTGTTTTGCTGCGAATGAATGGCAGAAAAAAGAAATGCGGGAAATGCGAGTGGTTGCGCCTAAAATCTTCGCGTTCTTAGCAGCCATCCGGGCACTCCAGCAATCTTTCGCTCGAGGCGCCAACTGCGCCAAACATGACAGCGAAGGGGCCTTCGGATCAGGCCGATTCGCCTATGTCGCCGGCGAACGGGACCACATCCCGGATGCTGGAGCGATTGGCAAGGATCATGAGCAGGCGATCAACACCGAGGGCGATGCCTGCGCAGGGCGGCAGGCCCGCCTCCAAGGCGCCCAGAAAAGCGTGGTCGAGAGGATAAACTTCACGTCCGTTCCGGCGGCGAAACTCGGCGGTTTCCTCGAATCTGCGCCGCTGCTCGGCGGGATCGGTCAGTTCGGAGAAGGCGTTGGCGATTTCCATCCCTCCCAAGTAAAGTTCCCAACGCTCGGCACAGCTTGGATCATCGGCACATAGCTGTGCCAGTGCCGCCATCCGGGCTGGATATCGCGTAAGCGCCACCGGCTGCTCAATGCCCAAATGCGGCTCGACGCGCTCAACGAGTATGCGTTCGAACTCCCCCTCGGCCAGCGCCTGGTGCACGCTCGCGCCGTCCGCGAACTTCGCAAAGGCGTCGGCAACCGCGAGGGTGTGGATACCCGCGTAAAAATCAATATTGAATTCCTTGAAGCGCTGCACCGGGGAAGCCCCCGCTTGGTCGGCCACGGCACGGAGAAGCTCGGCGGTTTCGGTCTGCAAATCCGCGGCCGTGGCGCCAATGCGATACCACTCGAGCATCGTGAATTCGGAGAGGTGGCGCGAACCATTCTCGCCGCGCCGAAAACAGGGACCAAGCTGATATATCTTTTCGGCGGCACCCGCCGCCAACAGCCGCTTCATATGAAGTTCGGGCGAGGTTCGCAAAAACCGTCCGTCTGCGGGAATGGCGTCGATGTGATCCTCAAGGACGGGGGCGGCGATGCGCGTCGGCGTCTGCACCTCAAGATATCCGCGCTCAGCGAAAAAATTGCGTATACAGGCGAACAGGTCATGCCGCAGCCGCAGCATGGCGGAACGTTCCGCCGACGGGGACGATGCGGGTCGCTGATCAGGCTTTTTTGACACGCTCACTGTACTGGCCGGTGCGGGTGTCAATGCGAACCAGATCACCCTCGTTAACGAACAGAGGAACCTGCACTTCATAGCCGCCGTCAACCTTGGCGGGTTTGGCGACGTTGGTGGCGGTGTCGCCGCGCGCCCCCGGTTCGGTTTCGATGATCGTCATCTCGACGAAATACGGCAAGGTCACTTCGATGGGCCGATCGCGGTAGAAGAGAACCGTGCAGTGCGCATCCTCCTGGAGAAAGTGCCGCTGTTCTCCGAGGACATCCTGGGGGATGCTGACTTGGTCATAGGTGTCCGGATCCATAAACACGTAGTTCATGCCGTCGAAGTAGGAGTAGACGAGTTCGCGCTCTTCGAGATCGGGTTTGCCGATCTTGTCCACGGAGCGGAAGGTTTTGTCCGTGGTTGAGCCACTGAGCATATTTTTAAGTTTGCAGCGGTAGAGCGCCTGCCCCTTGCCCGGCTTGCAAAACTCGAATTGCGTGACAATATACGGCTCGCCGTCGAGTTCGATTTTCAGTCCTTTGCGAAGATCGGATGCTGTAAACATTTCCGCGACACTCCTTCTTGGGTCGTATGTTGATGATGATAATGGATTTAGAGAAGCATCGGCGAAGGGGTACCCTGTTGCGCCGCCGAGCGGCTTAATATAGCGTCCGCAGCACCAATTTCAACCAACACACAGCTCCATATGACTGCATCCCATCCGCTGGAAGATATTCTGAAGCATCGGTTTGCGCAACCCAAGCTGTTGCAGCAAGCCTTGCGACATCCCTCGTTTGTTGCCGAGCACCCCGAAGAAGCGCCGCACAATCAGCGTATGGAGTTTCTGGGCGACGCCGTCCTCCAACTGTCCTTGAGTCTTTTGCTGTACAAAGCCTTCCCGCATCTGGACGAGGGGATCCTGACGCGACTGCGCACCACCGTGGTCCGCACAGAGGCGCTCGCCGATTTCGGCGCCGAGATCGGGCTGGGAGATCATCTGCTGCTGGGCAAAGGCGAGGAGCAAAACGGCGGACGACAGCGAGCCTCGAATCTGGCCGACGGATTCGAGGCGGTGCTGGCGGCACTTTACCTGGACGGGGGCGAGACCGCGGCCGACCCCGTCTGCAGGCGGCTGATGGATTTCGTGATCCAAGACGAACCCGAAACGCTATTGATCGACGAAAACCCCAAGGGGGCCCTGCAGGAATTCATCGCCCTGCGAAAAGAGCCGCCGCCCCGATACACAGTCGAGGCAGTCGATGGTCCGAAACACGCCCCGCGCTTTGAGATGTCCGTCCGGGTGGGCGGCGAAATCGTCGGCCGGGCGATATCCGGCAGCCGCAAGGATGCCGAACAAGAATGCGCCAAAGAGGCGCTGCGCCACTTTGGCGTGCTGCAGTCCCCGGCGTAGCTCTGCCATTTCGTAGCTCGACACTGCAAAAAAAAGGGGGGGGAGCATCTTCGGTTGCTGTCGGTTGCTGCCCGGGTTGTCCGTGGAGGGCGTTTCACGGAGGGAGTGCTCTGGCCGCCGGGTCCGACTCCTGTGAGACTAAACGTGGTTTCAGTGTTCAGTGTTCGGTGTTCGGTGTTCGGGATTCAAGATTCAACATTCAACATTCAGAATTCATTATCCGGTTTTCAGTCTCACCCGGCGGTGGTCGGGTAGCCCGGCAGGTGGACTCCTGTGCGACTGGTTTCAGTGTTCAGTGTTCAGTGTTCGGGATTCAAAATTCAGAATTCAACATTCAGAATTCAACATTCAAAATTCAACATTCAACATTCAGAATTCATTATTCGGTTTTCAGTCTCACCCGGCGGGTATGTCTACTTGACGGTTCGGGGTTCACTCTTGTCAAACTCAATTTACATTCTTATAGTACAGGGATATGGAAATCAACAGTCCACAAAAGATCAGTCCCGACTCGCCCGCATCCGAGCAGAACGATCTTGCCGATGTCCAAGTATT
>JBMCIU010000204.1:0-3636 GCA_048616755.1 Verrucomicrobiota bacterium | reverse complement strand
TATGTCGGGCGTTCAACTTGCGCGACTCTTGAGCCTGCGACACCGAGTTCAGATGGACAATAACCGAAGGACTCCGGATTGCCGCCCCCCTTCAGGGAGCAACCGGATGGAATGGGCCTGTACCCAGGGCGTTTGCCCGGGCTGGTATGCCGCTGCCGCTTGGGGCTGAAAGCAAGAACACCAAAGACAAACAATTCGGTTGTCACCTGCCGGGAGATACAATACGAGGGTACCCCGCTTGGTGAGGAACTCGCCGGAGGACGCTTTTTCTTGAAGTGCCGTGCCCCTATCGATTCGGCTTCCTTGAGGTAAAGGGTTTGATCGTTATAGTATGGTTGCATCAAAATCCGTTGCATCGCGGTCGGTTTTTTCGGCCGGCAAGTTTGTTTAGTTCCCCTCAACTTACAGGAGGCAGCCATGCCGAACCAATCCCCCCTTCAGAAAGCCCGCGCACTGTATCAACCGAAACTGCCGAAGGTGTTTGCCGACAACGGCATGAACGTGTCCGCCGTCGAGGGCAAGCCCACCTGTTCGGTTGCTGACCAGGATGCCGTTCAGGCCATGTTTGCTCACACCTACGGTCTTCCCGCCGTCGCCTTCAACTCAACCGGCGGCGACGCGCCGAGCGGAGCGCCGGTCAAGGTCGGGGTCATTCTCTCCGGCGGTCAGGCGCCCGGCGGACACAACGTTATCGCCGGTTTGTTCGACGGTCTCAAGGCGCTGAACGCGGACAACGAACTCATCGGCTTCCTGCAGGGACCGGACGGGCTGCTCAAAAACGAATGCGAAGTCCTCGATTCGGCCAAAATCGACGCCTACCGCAATACGGGCGGGTTCGACATTATCGGTTCGGGACGAACCAAGCTCGAATCGACCGAGCACTTCGACCAAGTCATCAAGAACTGCAAAGCCCTTGGGATCAGCGGATTGGTGGTGATCGGCGGCGACGATTCGAACACCAACGCCTGCCTGCTTGCCGAGTACTGCCTGCAGCAGAAGGCAGGCATTGCCGTGGTCGGTTGCCCGAAAACCATCGACGGCGACCTGCGCAACGAACAGATTGAGATGTCCTTCGGCTTCGATACCGCCACCAAGGTCTACAGCGAGCTGATCGGCAATATCCAACGCGATGCGAACTCCGCAAAGAAGTACTGGCACTTTATCCGCGTGATGGGGCGGTCGGCATCGCACATCGCGCTCGAATGCGCACTCAAAACGCAACCGAACGCCGCCGTCATCTCCGAAGAGGTCGCGGCAAACAAGCAGACGCTGGCCGGCGTCGCCGAGTATCTGACCGATATCGTCGCGCGGCGCGCCAAAGCGGGCAAGAACTTCGGGGTTGTGATCATTCCCGAGGGATTGATCGAGTTCATCCCCGAGATCAAGGTGTTAATCGCCGAGCTGAACGACCTGATGGCCGAGCACGGCGAGTACTTTGCCAGCTTGGAGACCACCGACGACAAGCTCCAATTCGTCAACACGCGACTCTCGGCCGAACCCTCCCACGCGTTCAGCTCTTTGCCCAACAGCATTCAGCTGCAGTTGCTGATGGACCGCGATCCGCACGGCAACGTGCAGGTTTCCCGCATTGAGACCGAGAAGCTGCTCATCGACATGGTTGAAGAGCTGCTCCGTCAACGCAAGGCCGCGGGAACATACACCGGTAAATTCAGTCATCAGAGCCACTTTTTCGGCTACGAGGGCCGCTGCGCCGCTCCCTCGAACTTTGACGCGGACTACTGCTACAGCCTGGGCTATACCGCCGCCGCTCTGCTCGGCGCCGGCAAAACCGGATACATCGCCGCCATCAGCAATACCGCGCAGCCCGCCGACCAATGGCAGGCCGGCGGAATCCCGCTAACCATGATGATGAACATGGAGCGACGGCACGGCGAAGACAAGCCCGTGATCAAAAAAGCGCTGGTCGAACTGGACGGAGCGCCGTTCCGATTCTTCGCGGACAACCGCGAGCGTTGGGCCGCCGAGGAAGAGTATCTCTACCCCGGCCCCATCCAGTACTTCGGCCCTGCCGAAGTCTGCGACCTGACCACCGAAACTCTGCGCCTCGAACGCAGTTGACAGCAAAACACACGGTCGCGTCCGAATGGCTGACGAGGTGATGCCGGGGGCTTCCCCCGGTTCGCCGCTCGAAGTTCCCCGCGCCAAACGTACGGGTCATTATTATGCGCATCGCCTTGGATGCAACCGCTGTCCAACCCCCTTTGACCGGGGTGCAGCGCGCCGTCCGCAACGAGGTGCTGGCCCTTTTGCGGACTCCGCAGCCCGCCGAAGAGCGGCTGCTGCTGACCTGTGATCCGGTACTGCTCAATGCGGCTCGCGCCGCCGGTGTTCCCAGTTTGTCGCCGGCTGCGGGAAACTCGCGGATTCGCCGCATCTTCTGGCAGCAGTTTCGCCTGCCGAGCCTGCTCCGTGCCCGGCAGGCCGACGCACTGCACGCCTTCGCCTATACCGCTCCGGTCCGCTGCCCGGTGCCGTACACCCTTAATGTTCACGACTTGATTGCCTTCGAGCGACCGGACCTCTGCGATTTCCGCAACCGCGAGCACATGCGCCTGCTCATGCCGCCTTCGATCCGCAAAGCCAACCGGATTGTCGTATCGAGTCACCCTGTCGCCCGCGCACTTCGCGAGAGCTTTGGTGTTGCCGCGGACCGCATCGTTGTAGCCCCGCTGGGAGTGGACGGCGACCGCTTCGCCTCGCCTGCGCCGCGACCGTCGCGCGCCCCCGCGTCCCCCTACCTGCTGTTCGTGGGCAACGTGGAGCCGAAAAAGGGGCTTGATATCCTGTTGGACGCCTGGACGAACATCCGCGCCGAAACCGGGCTGAATCTCGTCATTTGCGGCAAAGCCGCCTGGAAATCCGGCACCCTGCGTCGTCGGTTCCACCGACTGCTTCGCGAAAGCGGATTCAGTTGGTTCGAGAATGTGGACGATGCTGAGCTTCCCGGCTTGTATCAGCACGCGTTCGCCGCCGTCCTGCCCTCCCGAATCGAAGGCTTTGGTCTACCCGTCCTTGAAGCCATGGCAGCCGGCTGCCCCGTCATTCACAGCGATTACCCCGTTCTGCTCGAAACCGCCGGCGATCGGGGAATAGCGTTTCGCAACGGAGACCCCAAAAGCTTGGAGAATGCGCTTTTGCATTTGTGCAACATGCCGGCCGATCAACTGGAGGAAATGACCGCCAAGGCTCAAGCCCGAGCCCGCAATCAAACCTGGGACCAATGGGCGGAGATTCTGAATCGTTGTACCTGTAATGACTCCAAAACAACGAACAACGTGAGCACCCATGAAAATTCGTAACAATAACCGCGAAGGACGCACCTCGCTGTACGCGTTCGCCGTAGTGGCGGCGGGTATTTTGGTTGCGGTGGGTGCGGCTATGCTCTTTTTTAGTATGCAACCCGAAGAACAAAAAGACGCGCGGCCCGCGGAAAATCGGCAGCCGAAGCAGGATGACGTCCAGTCAACCGAACAGAGCCAAGCCAAGCAGGCCGCCCATGACGAGCAAAAAGAAGCCGACGAGACCGACAACGAGCAAGAAGAAGCCGACGAGACCAACGGCGAGCAAGAGGAAGCCGACGAGACCAACGACGAGCAAGAAGCTGCCGACGAGACC
>JBMCIU010000203.1:0-3640 GCA_048616755.1 Verrucomicrobiota bacterium | reverse complement strand
TTCGGAGAGACCCCGTTGGGGGCGTTAAGCCAAACCCTCCCAATTGTACCACCTCGATTTTCCGCAAAGGCAACGCCGTTCGAGGTCAAACCCCGCCAAGAGATCAATAGTTCTGGACTTAATTTTCCGACAATTCGGCCGGCACGAGCGCAAACACAACGCCTCCCGCCAGGCCGCCGACAATCAGCACTGCGGTAAACAGCACCGAAGTGGCCGCCGCTTGCTTGGAGCCGGCGCCGAACGCTTGCAAAAAGGTCGAGATGATCATGTCGCGGGCGCCGATACCTGCCGGGGTGATGGGGACGGACCCCACCGCATTGCCCACCTGCATCGTCATAAAATACTCCCGAACTGCGACGGGTGTCTCTCCCGCGGCTAGTCCGACCATGTAGAGAGTCAATGCCAGCAATGTGTGCATGGCCAGGGAGAGCCCTATCGCGCAAGTGACGGCGCCGCGGCGACGGCGATACGTGTCCAAGGCCATAATGGTCCGCTTCAGCGTGTCCGTGATTCCGGCAGGCAGTTTCCGATTTCCCCACTGAACCAGGTGTCGCACTACGGGCGCCCGAAGCAACGCCTGATGAAACTCGGCCGCAAGCAACACCCCTCCGCCGACTGCCGCCAAGATCCCCGCCAGATAGGCGCCGAAACGCACGATTGCATGCTGCGGACCGAGGTCCATCAGCACGTCCAGACACAGGATCACCGCGAATCCCGCAAGCACGCAGAGCCCCAGAAACCCCAGCAGGCGGTCGACCAGCACGGAAAAGACCGCTTCGGTGCGACGCCCCGGCCCCGCGGAACGGGAAATGGCCGCCATCCGAACCACATCTCCGCCGGTGCCCCCCGGAATGGCCAAATTAAAGAAAGTGCCCACCATAACCAACCGGGCAATTTCGCCAAAACCGACCTGGATATCCTGCACCGTCAGCAAAATCCTCCAGCGCAGCATATTGATAAGCAAGACCCCGGAATACAGGAGAAGGGCCAACAGCAAAAAACCGACTCGAACATCGGCGGCGGTACGCAGGTCGGTTTGCGCGGTTCGCAAGGTCATGTGTACCAGAAAGACCGCCAGCCCAATGCTGACCGCGCTGCGAAGTCCCGTCCGCAACCACGAATGTTCACGCTGAAATTCATCGGAGGTTGTCATGGAACTGTCGCCATATTTTGAATCGTATGTCCCGCATTTCGCCGAAAACTTCACCATGGGCGCAGGTTGACCGCAGGAATTAGCACGCTACTATAACACCTTGCACAACATAATCGTGAATTTGTTGCGAATTCAAGTCCCCAATACCATCTGCATCGCCGCCGAAAGTGCAAATCCGCACCCAAACCGCCAATTGCAAACACCTGCGAAACGTTCCCAATAGTATGAGCTTTAATGATTCCAATTTTTTTCGTTCCATTGCCCTGTCTCGGCAACTGCCGTTTTTGCTTGGCCTGACGGCGTGCATCGCTGTCGCGCTGGGGTTTCTGCGCGAAATTCCGGTGCCCGCGGCCGAACTGCTGGCATTGCTGGCGGCGGGCATGGCCTGGTTGTGCGGGGTTGAGAAGAGCAATGATTCTGCCCGCGGAACGTCGGTGCTGCTGCTCGTCGGCTGTGCTTGGGTATTGCTCGGGATTGCCCGCGATCCAACCGTAGCGGGGCTGAAGGATGCGGCTCAACCCGCCTTGGGGCTGGTCATTGCCGCGGCGGCCACACGCAATCTTGGACGAATGCAGCGCGGGGCGCTTCTGTCGGTTATTGCTCTGGGCTGGGTTGCTTCGAGCGTGTACGTTTTAGGGCAGCAGCTGTCGGGTGCTCCGCTCCTTGCCGCCGGCGCCGGGTTCGGCAGTCGGGCGTTGTACGGCGTCTGCCTGGCATTGCTGGCGCCGGCGGCGTTAAGCGGATTTGGTGCGGACAAGCCGGGACATGCCCGCCGAATCGGCGTTCCCATCGTGTGCGTTCTGCTTGGATTGGCCACAATCACCTACCTTCCCGCACTGGTGATCCTTGCGGTCACAGCCGTTGGCTGGTCCGTCTCCCGCCGCTGCCTGCCCGCGCTCGCAACCGTCCTCGTCCTGGGCGCGCTTTTTGCCGGCGCCATCCTCGCCTCTCCGGATCCCGCCTCGCAACACCGCCGGGAACAACTGCAGTCCAGCATCGCCTTGCAGGATTCGCACGGCCTGCCCCGGCGATGGACGGTTGAAAGCCGCGCAGCCCTGCGCGCCGCCGCGACACGCCCCGTGTTCGGACACGGCCCCGCAACCTACCAGGACGTTGTCGGAGATCCGCTGTACCGCGCAAGCTTGCCCATGACGGCGGAAGATCGAGTGGAACCGGACACCCAAATCGGTTTTTTGGTGCTGGCTGTTCAGTACGGCCTGCCTGGCGCCATTTGCATCGCGGCTGGGCTGGCGGGCACCGCCTGGTCCGGACTGCGCCGGGCGCGTCGAAACGACGCGACTCCGGGTTGTTCAGCGGCGGGGTGGTGCGCTATCGGCATTTTTTTGGCGTTGTCGGCCACTATGCCGGTCGTTCAAGGCGCCGAGGTGCTTCTTGGCGCAGTGCTCGGATTGGCCTTTGGAACGAGAGAACAGTGCCGCGGTTGGATGAGGCGACTGGAATTGCATCGTCTATCCACCCAAATCGCTTTGTTGGGCGCAATCGCGATTGCCGCACTGGTTGCCGGACGAACACTTGATTTGGCAAACCCCGCCGACAGTCGGCCTGACGAACCAAGCAACCCGCGCGCCGCCGCGTTCCAGGTGGAAGCCGAAGACGCCGCCGAGTTGGGCGACTTGTTCCGAGTACGCAAAATGGAAGGGGCTGAAGGAGGGCGCGGACTAACCTTGGATGAAGCGCCCAAACGCCGCTTGGCCGCCGACCGGGGGGCTGCGTACGATCTCTTCATTCCCCGCGCGGACAGGTACCGAGTCTGGGTGCGAGCCTGGTGGCCGGACGGCTGCTCCAACTCCGTGGCCATCCAGGTGAACGACAACGATCCGGTTTTGGCGGGAAACGACGGTACCTACCTGCAATGGCACTGGATTCGCGGCCCCGAAGTGTTTCTCGAAACCGGGCGCCACACCTTGAACCTGCTCCCGCGCGAACCAAACGTTCGAATTGATCGCATTCTCGTCGGACGCAATACCGATTCCGGGCCGCCGCAAACCAGCGAAGAAACTGCGGAAAGCACCCGCTCCCGTCCAAGTGCCGCCCCCGTGTGGGATCCGCCGAAGCGCGAAGGCAAAACGCCGTTTTTGGCCGCCGTGGGCGGCACCTATCAGAATGGTCCTGAAGCGATTCTTTTCGAAATGGGCTTCGCCTATGAGCGACTCCGGATGGATGAACTTGCCGACGCGGAGGCCTTGGGCCGCTACGATCTGATCTGGCTTTCCGGGGTGCAATGGCACCAATCCGGACTCTGGGACGCCATGGAAGAGTATGTCCGCAACGGCGGCACCGCCATTGCGGAAATTGTTCCCGACATCCGAAAGCGATCACCATGGTATGAGCCGGCCAAAAAACTGGCGCCCTTTGCCGTGAACAAACGGGACGGACTCCCCCGGCGATGGAGAAAAAAAAGTACGGTCGAAATCCATGCCGACGACTCGTCTTGGTTCGAAAAAATGCCCGATCAAACAGAGTTGT
>JBMCIU010000202.1:0-3640 GCA_048616755.1 Verrucomicrobiota bacterium | reverse complement strand
CGAGGCTGTCCATCACATGGAATCCACTTGGCGGCTGTTCATGTCCCCAGCCTTTGTCCGCAAATGGCAAACCAGCGACAGCGTTCAACTCTCGCTGCAGACTGTCGACGAGGGCGAAAGCTGGTTCGAACTTCAAGCGGACCTGCCCGAAACCGAGAACGCCGGCCTGAGCTGGGACGACATCACCGAAGCCTGCAAGGCCGGCAATGACTACATCGCAGCCAAGGACGGCACGGTCATGCACATCCCCGATGACGTGCGCCAGCTCGTCGAAATGCTGATCTCTCAAGCAAAAAAACAAGAGGACAATCGTCTCTCCTTCGACATCAGCAGCGCATTCCCGCTCGGCGACAGCGTCACCCCATACCTCGGCGAACAAAACTCCGCAAACGTCCGCTGGCGAAAACTGCGCGAAATGTTTCTGAATCCCAACCTTGAATCCCGTCCCGTCGAGCTGCCCGAAGATCTGAGCAGCCTCATTCGCGACTACCAACGCGAGGGCATTGCCTGGCTGGCCATGCTGGAGGAAACCGGATTCCACGGCATTCTGGCCGACGAAATGGGCTTGGGCAAAACCATCCAGGCATTGGCCGCCCTAGTCCGCCGACACGAGCAAAAACAGACCGAGCGCCCCTCGCTGGTCGTCTGTCCAACCAGCCTGATCGAAAACTGGCTCATCGAAGCCAAACGCTTCGCCCCCCAGCTCAAGACCATGGCCGTCCGCGGCCTGCAGCGCAAACACCTGATCGAGCGGTTGCCGGAGATCGATCTGGCGGTAACCTCCTACTCGCTGCTCAGGCGCGACGTGCAATTCTACGAAAAACAGCACTTGGACTATCTTATTCTCGACGAAGCTCAGCATATCAAGAATCCCGGCACGGCCAACGCCAAAACCTGCAAATCCCTGCAAGCCGATCACCGTCTAATCCTGACGGGTACCCCACTGGAAAACTCCCTGCACGAAGTCTGGTCGCTGTTCGACTTCCTTCTGCCCGGCTTCCTCGGCAGCCAAAAGGAATTTCGGCAACGCTTCGGCAGCGCCGGCGGCGGCACCGAAGATCCGACCGCCGTCCAGGAACTGGCCGCAAGCATCCGCCCATTTATCCTGCGACGGACCAAGGACGACGTATGCAAGCAGCTGCCGCCAAAAATCGAACAGGTCGTCTACTGTCATCTCAACGCCAAACAGCAAAAAGCCCACCAGAACCTGCTCGGGGCGGGACGGGAAATGGTCCGCATTGCTCGCAAGGAAGGCTGGAACACCCGGCGCTTCCAACTGCTTTCGGTAATCATGCGCCTGCGCCAAATATGCTGCCACCCACACCTGCTTCCCGACGATCTGCTCACCGACGAGCTGCGCGAAGCGCCTTCGGCCAAAACCGAACTGCTCAAAGAAATCATCGAGGAAGCCATCGACGGCGGGCACCGCATCCTCCTGTTCAGTCAGTTCACCTCTTTTCTGCGCATCCTCAAAGACTGGCTGGTCGCCGAAGACATCCCCTACGAATACCTGGACGGCAGCACCCAGGACCGACAGGCGCGGGTCGACCACTTCAACAACGATCCCTCCGTTCCAATCTTCCTGCTCAGCCTCAAAGCCGGCGGGACCGGACTGAACCTCACCGGCGCCGACACCGTCATCCACTACGATCAATGGTGGAACCCGATGGTCGAAGACCAAGCCACCGACCGCACACACAGAATCGGCCAGGAAAAACCCGTCACCGTCTACAAACTCGTTGCCAGACACAGTATCGAGGAGCGCATCCGCAACCTGCAGCTGCGCAAACGAAAAATTTTCGACCAAATCATGGAAGGCGCCCCAGCCAAACCAGGCGAACTGTCCGACGAAGATTTCGAATTCCTCTTCGGCGCCCCCGCACAATCCTCATGACCCGCGCACGCGAAAAGGCGTTTCGGCAAGCGGCCTCCCGCCACGGTCGGCGCAAAACCGGCCTGTCGATCTGCGAAGGACGCCGCTGCTGCGCCGAACTCATGCTGCGAAGTCCGCAAACCATCGAGGCGGTGCTTGTTGCCGAAACCTGCGCCGATCCTGAAATCCGCGCACGCTGCGACTCCCTCTCCGGACTCGTCGAAACAGTTCCGCAAAACACCATCTCAAACCTTGCAACCACGGAGAATCCGCAGGGAATCCTCGTCCTCGTCCGAATACCCGAGCTTCACCCCCTGGAAAATCCCCCCGCCGATCCATTTCTGCTGGTGCTGGACGGCCTTGCCGATCCGGGCAACCTCGGGACCATTCTGCGCACCGCTTGGGCCGCCGGCCTGAGTCAGGCATGCCTCACCAACGGCACTGTCGACCCCTATGCCCCCAAAACCCTCCGCGCAGGCATGGGCGCGCAATTCGCTCTCGAACTGCATCAACTCCACAGCCTGGCCGATATCGCCGCAAAACTGAAACAATGGCGATGGGAGACGCTCTGGCTGACCGTGCCCCGCGGCGGAGTCGACGCCTTCTCCGCAGACTTCACACTACCCCGCTCAGCCCTGGTCATCGGCGGCGAAGCCCGCGGCATCTCCGATCCGACGGCGGGCCGCACCGTCTCCCTGCCAATGCCCGGCGATGCCGAATCGCTCAACGCCGCCCAAGCCGCCACCGTCTTCCTCTTCGAAGCCGTTCGACGCCAAATACTGCATTAAGCCACCCGCGCGGTTTCAGATTTCAGAATTGGCGCCCTGCACCAACGGCGCCAAACACAGCACCCAAGGCCGGCGCCCTGGATTTGCTCAAGAACGGGGTCCTAAGACGTATTCGTGAAATCCACCCTTGCAGAAAAAGTGCAATGCGGCTAAATTGGAGGATAACCAACCCGGAGGAATCATCATGAAAGCGATCGCGTTCAACGGCAGTCCGCGCAACGACGGCAACACGCATCATCTGCTCGGCAAGATCCTCGAACCCATTAAGGCGGCCGGCGTCGACACCGAGCTAGTCCAGGTCGGCGGCAAGCCCATCCACGGCTGCACAGCCTGCATGTGGTGCGCCGAAAACCAGCGCCAGAAATGCGTTATCGACGACGACCAGCTCAACGAACACCTGCGAAAAATGATCGAGGCGGACGCCATCATCCTCGGTTCACCTTCTTATTTCGCGGACATGACTTCAGACATGAAGGCGCTGATCGACCGTGCAGGCTTTGTCGCCCACACCAACGGCGGACTGTTGGCGCGCAAGATCGGCGCGGCCGTGGCCGTGCATCGCCGCGGCGGAGCAACCCACGTCTTCGATTCGATCAACCATTTTTTCCTGATGTCCCGCATGATCGTGCCAGGATCCACCTATTGGAACTTCGGCGTCGGCATGCAACCCGCCGATGTCGCAGACGACCGGGAAGCACTCGACAACATGCGGGACCTGGGGGAAACAATCGCTTGGCTACTGCAACGCCTGCATGCTTGAATAACAGCGCGAAACGCATTGGCTGAAGTACACCAATTTAGTTTTTTAAGGCCGTTAAGGGGCCACTTTATACACTGGGGACCATTTCGCGGGCCAGCTAAGTGGCAGTTATGTTCTATAGTAAATAATAGGTAAAGTGCGGTAATTGAGGCTAAAAACTGGCACCCCGGGCAGGAATCGAACCTGCGACCAATGGTTTAGGAAACCACTGCTCTATCC
>JBMCIU010000201.1:0-3689 GCA_048616755.1 Verrucomicrobiota bacterium | reverse complement strand
GATGCGCCCCGCCGTTTGCAAATCCATGCATCGAAGCCAACCGGTCCGCTCGCTTCAGAACTCTGACAGGTCTACGTCGAGTACCCGTGAACGGTTACGGAAGTGGCGGAAAACGTTTAGCTGTACGGGACCAAGATCTCTGAACATGCAAATGGGACAACACTTTACTTACGCAGAGTCCGAGGCAATTCCCTAAGCCTAAGCCCATGAACAACTCCACGCCTCATGATCTCTCCACGCGGACGCTGAGTATCTGGTACGGGGAGTAGTCGAGGGCAACGACATTTTCATCGCCGGTGTCGAGTTCCTGCAGGGTATTCTCCAGAAAATCCACAAGACACACACTGCGAACCGGGCCGGTTAGCGACAGCACGGCCGTGCCTCTGCCGCCGCTGGTTTCGTGAAGGCGGATGATGTATCCGCGACCGGAGGACGAGGGACAAACCCAGGCGGGTGCGAGCGTGCCCAACTCCGTGAGCATGAACGGCGCGTCTTGCGCGGCGCCGCGGCTTTTCAGCACCGGGGAAAACAACGCTTCCGCGGCCACAGCCGTGCTTACATCTCTACAGTCGGTCTCTTCACGGTGCCGTCCCACGGCAAACCTGATCGTGTGGGTGCCGCGATCCGCCTGCGGGTCGGGCTCGGTCGGCGCCCGCAGCAGGCTAACCCCCAGATCCCCGTCCCGGCAACTGAAGCCATACTTGGCTTCGGTCAAAACGGCCAGACCGTCCTTTCCTGCATCGTCGCCGACTACGGCCCACCGACTGCCGGGGACTTCCCATTGGGATTCCTCATTCGGGTACCCCGGGTACTGCGGGCGCAACGTGCTGCCGAAGGGAGCGCCGAAGCGGGCATGGCGTCCCCGGTAATCGGTCGGAAAATGATACTTGAGCAGTGTATGATCTTCCCGCCAGTTGACTTTGACCTCGATCCGGAGGTGCGGCGAGCCGGCTTCCAATAGATAGTTGATCTCAAGGTCGCTGTGCTTGCCGATTGGGGCATGACCGGAAAGAACAGCACGGCAAGGGCCCGATTCGCGGACCCGGAGGCGCAGTTTGTCGGCACAGGCTTCTCCGAGCGCCAGGCTATAGCGGTCAATGTCCCACGCATCATAGGCCGCGGGGTTGTCCGGGTAGATGCGCAATCCGGCGGGGGCGGATAGAGCCAGTGGCCGGCCGTCAATCGCCAAGGTGCTGAGTTGGCCGTCAGCGGAAAAACCGGCTTGCACCCGGCCGTTGTCCAACCGGCATCCACTCACCTCCCATTGGCCTTCTGGTTGTGCGGCTTCGCGCACGCCGACCCGGCTCAAGCCCGGCAGCCGGGCACGCAGCAAGTAGGCCTTTTCCTGATCCGCGTTTTCGGCCGCGATTTCCTGGGCGCGCGCCCGGCTGTTTTGGTCCAGTGCCTGGTATTCCGCCGCGGATAGTCGAACGCTCACGGTTCTCGGCATGCACAGCGGGTTGAACAGCATGAGTTCATCGGCGTCGCCCGTCTCCGGCACGGCCTCGCGGAGTTCGGATTGTGCCGCTTCCATCTGCCGCGCGGCGATTTTTTCAAGCTCTGGATTCATTTGCTGATAGACCAGTTGAATCGAGCTGCCGGGGATGGCGTCATGGAACTCGGCAAAACACAGCCGCAGCCATTCTTCCCGCGGCAGTGCGGACTGTCCATTTGCCACCCGCACGGCTTCCCGGGTTCGCAAGGCGTCTTCCGCTTTGCGGTAGTTGTACTTGAACATGGATTGTGTGGTATACGTGCCGCGATGGTATTCGAGGTACAACTCGCCTTGGTAGACCGGGAGTTCAGCTTCGACTTCGTGCAATCCTTCGAAGAACTTCTCGACCGTCGTCCAAGAGGTCTTGGGGACCACCGCCAAGCTCTTAAATCGGCGGGCTCGTTCGCACATTTCCTCTGTCGGGCTGCCGGCGCCGTCGCCATACCCTGTGGGCAGCAGCACATCATTGTGCAGCCCGCTCTGCCGATGTCCTTCCATGGCGTTTTTCATGTCGCTGGCCCGCGCCTCGCCGTTGTATCCCGTGGGGCACAGATGGGTAAGAATTTCAGTGCCGTCGGCACCGCGCCAGCGGAAGGTATTGTGCGGGAAACGGGTAACGCTTGACCACGTCATTTTTGTTGTAAAAAACCCGTTGACACCGCCGAGCTTCATGATTTGCGGCAGGCAGTTCGAGTAGCCGAAGACATCCGGTATCCACACCACCCGCGAGGGCTTGCCGTCGGGGCGCAGTTCGGCGAATCGCTCCTGCCCGTATTTCAACGCCCGCGCGAGTGCTTCGCCGCAGGGCAGGTTGACGTCGCACTCGACTTCGAACCCACCGGTCGCCTCCCAGCGGCCTTGCGCGATTCTCTCATCGATCTGCGACCGGAGTGCCGGGGCACTCTTTTGCACGGCGTCATAGAGGACCGGTTGACTTTGCGTAAAGCAGAATTCCGGGTACCGTTCCATGAGGCGCATGACGGTTGCGAAGGAGTGGACGGCCTTGCGCTCGGTAATCGCTTCCGGCCAGAGCCAGACCAGATCGAGGTGGGCATGGCCGCAGAGTGCGGCTTTGCCCTGCCACACGGCTGCCGGGAGCGTCGGGTAGAGTTCCCGGATATAACGGGCGAACGCATCGAGTCCGTCGGCCTCAAAAATGTCGCAGGCGCGATCCAGGTGTTCGATCAGCCGCCGCAACAGGGGCGGCGCTTTATCCAGCGGCGGATTGTGGCCGGATCTAGAACTGCCGCGCCACTCGCACTCGTCAAGCAGAACCTGAACCAGTTCGTGCAGGCAGGTGTAATCCCAGTACGCTTCCCAGCCCTTGGGATTACGGATACGAACGCTGGCGCCGTCGAACCGGCAACCGGCGGCGGTCACTTCCCCCCAGGGACTGGGCGCCCAGATCGCGGTTTGGTAGGTTCCGGTATCCAGCCACACTGTGCAGGCATGGTCCGGAAGCACACAATAGGGATGGCCGACGTCGATTCCAGCCCAGGGAGCGCCGTCGATATACAGGGTAGTTTCCCCCTGGCAGTTCCAGAACAACACGCGATTGCCGGCCTGCTCTTGCTGCGCGGCGTTTAGGTCGAAGCGAAACCAGCGCTGCTGCCAGGTTTCGCCGGGACCGCCGAAATGCTCCCCGGCTTCAACGGGTGAAAACTCTTGGGACCGCGCCGCGACGAGATCTGTCGACGTCTTGTTGACCGGACCTCCGAGCACCTCCAGATCATAGCTTTCACCCCACTTGAGGCCGTCCAGTCGATCCCGGAACTTTGCCAGGCGTTGAGGAATGAGCTGTTGCAACGGGTTCCGTGGGTATGCCATCTGGTATTCGTCTCCTTGTCACAGTCATCTAACAGAATTGTGCATTGAGTAGCAAAAGGACGACTTCACGGCAACCCTCAAAAAAGGATGCCGACATTAAGCCGTCCTGCCGCCAATTTACCGTCCTGCGTCAGGTTCTCAAACTGATTCCGCGAAGCCTTGTGCCGAAATTCACCCTAAGAATGGAGTTGCGAAACAGCCCGCGCTTTGAGCCGCTGAAGTCATGTCTTGTCGAAGTCGGTGCGCCGAGCTTGAAAAGTCGGCGCACCCGATCGCTTCGGAACGAATTGGCCGGCGTTTTCGCCCAAATCAACATGCAAAACGGAACGAAACGTCAGCGGACGAATCGAGTGCGTCGACTCTGGCG
>JBMCIU010000200.1:0-3711 GCA_048616755.1 Verrucomicrobiota bacterium | reverse complement strand
AATCTGCGCCAGGATCCGGCCGAACGCGACAACGCCTATGCCGCCCGCCCGGATCAGGTTCAGAATATGAAAGAGCAGTTGGAACAAATCAAGCACAAATCATAAGGACCAATTCCATCATGACACGCCCGAACATCCTGCTTATCCTGACCGACCAACACCGGCTTTCCGCTGTTGGCGCCTACGGCGAAACCCCTTGTCAAACCCCGAACCTCGACCGTCTGGCTGCCGCCGGAACGCGCTTCGAAACGGCGTATACCACCTGCACCCTGTGCAGCCCTGCACGCGCCAGCGTCATGACCGGCGCCTGGCCGCATCGCCACGGCGTCACCGCCAACATCAACAACCTGACGGCGGCCTGTCACGGCCTGATCGATTCGCCCGATCTGCTGCCCCGCCGGCTGCAGGCCCAAGGCTACCGCACCGGATATACCGGCAAATGGCACCTCGGCGAGCGCGCCGACTCCGAGGTGCTCGGCAAATTCCGAGCGCCCTGGCCGCATCTCGAGTCGATGCCGAAGGACTTTGGCTTCGACGGCCAGAACTTTCCCGGCCACGGCAACGGCGGCTTCCAGTATCCCGAATACCAGCAGTATCTGCAGGAGAACGGCTGGAAACACGAAAAACAAAACGGCGAACTGACCGGCCCCGTCGAATCCACGGTTCCCTACTTCCTGACCAGCAATACGCTGGAGATGATCGACGACTATGCGCAGGGCGAGCAACCATTCTTCATTTGGCACAACTTCTGGGGACCCCACGGCCCCTACCTGGCCACGCGCGAATACAACGATATCTACCGCGACATGGATATCCCCCCCTGGCCGAATTCCGACTGGCCCGCGCGCCGGACACCCGGCCCGCACCAGGCTAAAATCCACCCCGACGCCGAGCGGCTGACCTGGCGCGAATACTGGCTGCCGCGCCTGCGCCGATACTACGCCTTCACGACCATGATCGACGCCCAGATCGGGCGCATGCTCGATCACCTCGAAGAACGCGGCCTGGCGGACAACACGCTGGTGATCTTTACCGCCGATCACGGCGAGACCTGCGGCTCCCACGGGGGCCTGACCGACAAGGGCTACCATCATTTTGAGGAAATCCAGCGCATCCCCATGCTGGCGCGCGGCCCCGGGGTCGATGCGGGCGCGGTCCGACCGGAACTGATCTCCCTGGCCGACGTTATGCCGACCGTCTGCAACGCAGCCGGCGCCGACAGCGCCGGCGACAGCGTGGAGGGCCGCTCGTTCCTGCCGCTGCTGCAAGGATGCGCGGTCGACGACTGGCGCGATTCGGTCGCCGTCGATTTCGACGGGCTCAACAACGGCGCCTGTACCCTGCGTACCCTCCGCCACGACCGCTACAAGTACGGATTGAACCTCGTACACCAGGACGAGCTGTACGACCTCGAAAGCGATCCGCACGAGACGCGCAATCTGATTGATCATCCCGACTACGCGGAGATCGCCCGCGATCTGCGTCGGCGAATGCTCGCCTGGCTCACCGACGCCGACGACCAGTCCCTGTGCATCCTGCGCGGCAAGCTGGCATCTTGTGATCACAAGTGAGGGCCACCCAACGGTGCCCTCGCCATGACCTGCAAGAGTCCATTCTAATGAGGTAAATCAATGAAGCAACGCTACGAAACAGCAGTTAGACAACTCCATCGGTCACTCCGGAAAGTCTATGGCAGCAATCTGAAAGACGTGATCGTTTTTGGTTCTGTTGCCCGCGATACAGACACTGCAGAGTCAGACGTAGACGTGATGATTGTACTTGACGGTTCAGCCAAACCAGTGGACTGGCGTATCGAGAAAGACATACGCGGGGTTGCGTTCGATATTGAACTGAAGTACGGAGTTGTTTTTGATGTTAAGGTGATAGACGCCAGATCGTTGAATAAAGAGAAAGGCCATACGCCGTTTGTCGAACGGGTCTTCGCCGAGGGAGTAAGGCCATGACACCGGAAGAAAAACAAGAATATGTCCGGTACCGCATGGATAGGGCCGGCGAGACTTTGGACGAGGCCAAAATACTGCTTTACAAGGGGCTTCTTCACGGCACTGCCAACCGGGTTTACTATTCAATAACAAAACGTGTGCTCTTTAGCGAGCTTGGTATTAGGGGAAGGGGGTCGGCGGCTAGCTCATCCGCATAGTACTACAGGCGTCTCGCCTGTAGAAACCGATTTAAACCGCGAATCTTGCGAATTTGGCGAATAGGACAATGGTGCTACAGGATTTTTCGTGGGTTCGAAACGCCGGGCTGAAAGCCCGCACCATGCCCAGCCCAGGGCTCGCAGCCCTGGGTATGGATGTCAAAATCCCGTGCGGGCTGAAGGTCCGCTCCAATCTACAACGACCGTGGCGCCAAAGATTTGGAGCGGACTTTCAGCCCGCAATCCATTCCACACACACAAACCCAGGGTCGCAGCCCCTGGGCTGTGAGTTGGACCGGGGCGTTGCCCCGAAAATCGACACCACCCACGAAATTTCCAATAGTGCCAAGACAATGGAGAGAAAAAACAGAGCATGAATAAGCGTCCCAACATCCTGTTTCTGATGAGCGATGAACACCGGCCCGACGTGGCCGGGTACGAGGGCAACGACATCATCCGCACGCCGACACTCGACCGGCTGGCGGAGTCCGGCGTGGTTTTCCGCAACGCCTACACCCCGTCGCCGGTTTGCATACCCGCTCGCCAATGTATGATGGCCGGACAGTTGCCAAAAACCTGCAACTGCCAGAACTTCGGCGAAGACCTGCCGCCCTTCAGCCATACCTTTGCCCACCAGTTCGCGCGCTATGCCTATCACAGTACATGCAGCGGCAAGCTCCATCACCCCGGCCCGGATCAGATGCAGGGCTGGACCTCGCGCATCGCTCCCGACGCCTCAGTTTCCGACCGTCACATTCCGGACAAGATCGAGGCCGAGTTCGCTCGCTACAAACCCGCCCCGGAGACCGGCAAGTGGAGCAATCAGCGCGAGATCGAAGAGGCTAGGATAGGGGACGGACCGCACCAAAAATTCGACCGCCGCGCGACCGAGGCCTCCCTTGATTATTTCGACCGCTACTTCGACGATCCGCTCTACCGCCGTCCGCAGAATCACCGTCCGCTGCTGTTCAAGCTCAGCTTGCTCCAGCCGCATTACCCATTCTTTACCGACCAGGAGCGGTTCGACTATTACCACTCACGAGTGCCGATATTCGTCGAGGAACCCTGTGACCATCCGGTGTTGAGTCAGAGCCAGCAATGGAAGCCGGTCAATGCCGCCGAGGATGCCATTCGCAACGCCACCGCCGCCTACTACGGAATGATCGATACCATCGACGACCATTTCGGCAGCGTCCTCCAGCGGCTCGAGGACCTGGGCGAGAATCTCGACGATTGGATCATTGTCTACACCAGCGACCACGGCGAAATGCTCGGGCAACACGGGATCTGGGAAAAAACTCGCTTTTACGAAGCCAGCGCTCGGGTACCCCTGATTATCCGCTGGCCCGCCGGATTCGACGGCGGCCGAGTGGTCGACGAAAACGTCAACCTCTGCGATCTCTACGCAACCCTGTGCGACCTGGCCGGCCTGGAAATACCCCCCGGTCTCGACAGCCGCAGCCTGGCGCCGCTTCTGCGCGGCGAAACAACGGACTGGAACAACGAGACCATCTCGCAGATGGGGAAAAACCATGTCATGATCAAACGCG
>JBMCIU010000199.1:0-3733 GCA_048616755.1 Verrucomicrobiota bacterium | reverse complement strand
ATGGTGGCCAACGCCTACCTGGAGGGGACCTATTCCGAGGTATACCCGGACATTTCCCGCGATGAGGAGGGCCTGCGCAAGCTGTTCAAACAGTTTTCGTTTCCCGGCGGCATTCCGAGCCACGCCGCCCCCGAAACGCCCGGGTCGATCCACGAAGGCGGCGAACTCGGCTATGCCCTCTCGCACGCGTTTGGAGCGGTGTTCGACAATCCCGACCTGATCGCGGTATGCGTAGTGGGCGACGGCGAGGCGGAAACGGGCCCGTTGGCCGCCTCGTGGCATTCCAATAAATTTCTGAACCCGGTTCGCGACGGGGCCGTGCTGCCGATTCTTCACCTCAACGGCTACAAGATCGCCAATCCCACGATCCTCGCGCGGATTCCGCAAAAGGAACTGGAGCAACTGCTGACGGGATACGGCTACAAGCCGTTCTTTGTCGAAGGCGACGAGCCCGAGACGGTACATCGCGACATGGCAGGCACGCTCGATCTCGTGATTGAGGAGATTCGCTCCATCCAGGGGCGGGCCCGCGAAGGCGCCGATACGCTCCGTCGGCCATGCTGGCCGATGATCGTGCTGAAAACGCCCAAAGGCTGGACTGGACCGAAGGAAATCGATGGCGAGAAAACCGAAGGCCATTGGCGTTCGCACCAAGTGCCGTTCAAAGCCGCGGCGGGCAACCCGGACCGCATCCGCCAGCTCTCCGAGTGGATGATGAGTTACCGCCCCGAGGAGTTGTTCGACGACGAAGGCGCCCTGCGCCCGGAACTGGCGGATCTGCCGCCGGCAGGCGAGCGCCGCATGAGCGCGAACCCGCACGCGAACGGCGGACTCCTGCTGAAGGATCTTCGCTTGCCCGATTTCCGGGAATATGCGGTGCCCGTCCCCTCCCCCGGCGCCGTCGAGGCCGAAGGCACAAGCGTGATGGGCGGCTTTCTTCGCGACGTGATGAAGCAGAATGCGCACGAAGCGAATTTTCGAGTGGTCGGCCCTGACGAAACGAACTCGAACCGGCTCTCCGCCCTCTTCGACGTCACGGATCGGGCATGGCTGGCTGAAACCGACGAGGAGGACGAACATCTTTCCCCGAACGGTCGCGTGATGGAGATTCTCAGCGAGCATACCTGCCAGGGTTGGCTGGAGGGATACCTGCTTACCGGGCGGCACGGAATCTTCAATTGCTACGAGGCCTTCATCCACATCGTCGACTCAATGTTCAACCAACACGCCAAGTGGCTGAAAGTGACCCGCAGCGAGATCCCCTGGCGCCGCCCGGTCGCGTCGCTCAACTACCTGTTGTCCTCCCTCGTGTGGCGTCAGGACCACAACGGCTTCAGCCACCAGGATCCGGGATTCATCGATCACGTGGCCAACAAGAAGGCGGACGTCATCCGCATCTACCTGCCGCCCGACGCCAATTGCCTGCTTTCGGTGACCGACCACTGCCTGCGCAGCCGCAACTACGTCAACGTCATTGTCGCCGGCAAACAGCCGCAGCCGCAGTGGCTCGACATGGACGCGGCCGTCAAACACTGCACCGCCGGCGTCGGCATCTGGGAATGGGCCGGCAACGACCGCGGCGCCGCCCCGGACGTCGTGATGGCCTGCGCCGGGGACATCCCGACAATCGAGACCCTGGCCGCGGTGGATTACCTGCGGCAGAACCTGCCCGAACTCAAGGTGCGAGTGGTCAACGTGGTAGAC
This sequence comes from Verrucomicrobiota bacterium, assembly GCA_048616755.1. Classification (GTDB taxonomy): domain Bacteria; phylum Verrucomicrobiota; class Lentisphaeria; order Oligosphaerales; family CAZSBQ01; genus CAZSBQ01. The sequence continues at coordinate 2,029 of JBMCIU010000199.1, read as the reverse complement.
CTAATGGCGCTCGAACCGGAAGGCGAACACCCGCACGGTTTGTCGGATCGCGACTTCGACAGCATCTTCACGCGCGACAAACCCATTGTCTTCGCCTACCACGGCTATCCGACCCTGATCCACGAGCTGACCTATCGCCGCACCAACCACCGAAACCTCCATGTGCGAGGCTACAAGGAAGAGGGTACCACCACCACGCCGTTCGACATGCTAGTGCTGAACGACCTGGACCGCTTCCATCTCGTGGTCGACGTAATGGATCGCGTGCCGGAACTGGGGCCCGCCGCCGCCTACGTGAAGCAGGCCATGCGCGACAAACTGATCGACCACAAGCAATACGTCCGGCGCTACGGCCAGGACATGCCGGAGATACGGCATTGGCAATGGCCCGCGAAATGAACATTCCCGCGGCGAAGAGGAACCCTCTTCACAAAAGCACAGGAAGGATTTTGGTTATGACATCCCAAGCGGACAAACAGGTATCACTCCCGTCCCGTTTCGCGCGAGCTGCCCTTATACGCGGCGCCCTGGCGCTGGCTGCGATCGGTTTTCTCCTGGCATCGGGTTGTCGCTCGGTGCCCCTCCGGCAGAGCCACGGGGAGATGGAAACAATGGCTACGGCTGCTCTACCGGGAATTGAACATCTGCCGCGGCATTCGCCCCGCGACAGCGAAACCGACACGAAGATAGAGGAGCTGCTCGCGGACAATTTGACCGTCGAGAATGCCGTGCGAATCGCCCTTGCAAACAATCACCGCATACAGGCGGAGTACGAGCGGCTCGACATGGCCGCCGCAGAGCGTCTGGCCGCGCGCTTGCTGAAGAATCCCCAAGCTGAGGGTTCGGTGATTGTCTCGGAAGAGGATTCGAGTCAAGAAGTCATCGACTTGGGCGCGGAAATCGATCTGCTGCACATGATCCTGCTGCCCAAACGGAGTCGAATCGGCGCAGCAAAGCACGAAGCTACGAAAATCGACGTGGCGCGAGCCGTCCAGAAGCTCGCATTTGACACAAGAATTGCCTACTACCGGCTTCTCGCAGCTCGGCAGCGCCTGGAAATGCGGTCGTCGGCAGCACAAGCGGCTGAGGCAACACGCGAAATGGCGGAACGCCTGCGGGAAGCGGGGAATATTAAGCAACTGGACAAGCTGAACCGGGAGGCCCTGCACGAACAAGCCGGGCTGGGAGTGTCGGCGGCGGAACTCGCCGAGGCCGAGGCACGAGAAAAGCTGAACGTGTTAATGGGGGTGTCCGGCGACAACATATCCTGGCGGGTTGCGGCGGAGCTGCCACAGCCGTCCGACGACAAGCAAGAGACCGAAGCGGTTGTGTCCAGTGCCCTGCAGAACAGCGTGCAACTCGCGATGACTCGGTGGAATATCGACGCGGCGGCACAATCACTGGGCATCGCCAAGGTTGAATCGGTCATTCCCTCTCTTCACGTTGGTATTGATGCGGAGCGCGAGCCCGATGGTGTTTGGCATGGGGGGCCAATGGTTGTTGTTGAGCTGCCCCTCTTCGATGTCGGCCAAGCGCGCAGACCCGCCGCGGAGGCCGAGTTGCGAAGACTTCGGCATGACTACGCCGCACAGGCTGTCGAGATTGCCGCGGCCGCTCGGATTGCCGCAAAGCGCGCGGCCGTTTCCGCAAACCGTGCTCAGCGCTACAGAGAGAAGCTCGTGCCTCTGCGTCGCCAGATCACCCGCCGGACACAGCTTCAATACAACGCGATGCAGCTTGGCGTCTTTCAGCTGTTGCAGGCGAAACAGATGGAGATTGGTACAGAAAGCGCCTACATCGAGGAGTTGCTCAACTACTGGATCGCTCGAATCGAACTGGAACAGATCCGCAAAGGGCTGCTGGTGGACATGGGACGGACGGCGCCCACGCCAACCGAGACGCCGATGACAGGCGGCGGCAACGGAGGACATTGATGATGACAAAACAAGCCACAGGACGCGACAGACGCTCGTGGGGATCGGTCACAGGCGCCATCGCACTTTTCACTGCCGGATTCCTCTGTGCACAA
>JBMCIU010000198.1:0-3754 GCA_048616755.1 Verrucomicrobiota bacterium | reverse complement strand
TCAGAATTCAAGATTCAGGATTTGGTCTTCAGTCTCACCCGGCGGGTGTCGAACCGGCGGTTCGTGGGTGGTCCCCTGTGTGGTAAAACAGGCATGGACAGTTGGCAAGATGAATTCGGCAAAACAACCGTTTAAAGTGGGCTCAGCTTTAGAGAAAACGCACTGATTGCTTGCTTGCGTCGGGTTTGTCGTAACGTAGATGGGAAGGTATTGTATGGGCGTAACCTGAAATATTTCGGCCTGGAGCCAGGATGAGCACCCCAATTCACAATGACGCGCGAACCGCCGTCTACCCCGGATCGTTCGATCCGCTTACCAACGGACACCTTGATGTGGTCCGTCGAGCGGCTAGGCTTTTTGACCGCCTGATCGTTGCCGTCGGCAGAAACACGGTCAAAGCACCGTTGTTTTCCGTGGACGAGCGCGTCCGCCATCTCGAGAAAACCTGCGGCGACTTGCCCAACGTACGGATTGACACGTTTTCCGGGCTGCTTACCGAGGCGGTGCGCGATTTTCGCGCGGTGGCGGTGGTGCGCGGATTGCGAGCGGTGTCCGACTTCGAGGTTGAGTTTCAAATGGCGCTGATGAATCGGGAGTTGTCGCCCGAATGCGAGACCGTGTTTTTGATGCCCAGCCCGGAGTATTCCTACGTCAGCTCCACCATGATTCGGGAAATCGCCCGCTTGGGTGGCGGCATTGACGCGTTTGTGCCCCAACCCGTTGCCGGAGAACTTGTCCAAAGGATCGGTGAATTATGAGTCGAAATCCCCTGATAGTACCCATTCTGCAAATTTCCGAAGAGGGAATTGAACTGGAGGCGACCGTCCAGCCCGCTCTGCTGGACTTGCCGCAAGAGGACCGCCTGCATTTTGACCACCCTGTTGCCGTCCGTCTGAGGCTCTCCCGTCGAAATCTGGATGTCACGGTCCGAGGCGCGGTGGAGACGTCGGCAACCGCTCAGTGCGACCGCTGCCTGGACAACTTTAAAATGCCGTTGCGCATCGATGATCTGTGTGTGTTTCTCGAAGATGTCCAAACCGACGAAGTCGATTTGACAAGTCCCCTTCGGGAAGACATAGTACTGGCTTTGCCCAGTCGGCTCCTGTGTGCCGAACAGTGCCTCGGACTATGTCCGGGATGCGGAAAAAACCGCAATCGCGAAACCTGCGACTGCGCGGAATCCGCGGCGCCCGAGGAAACGCCTTGGGGGCAACTCGAACAACTGGATTTGTCCGCTGGCGACCAGCCCGACAACCGATCAAATCACTAACCCCTGAATCCGAGGGCGAGCAATGGCCGTTCAACAACGAAAAGTTTCGAAAAGAAAAACACGCTGCCGCAAGGGGGCCAATCACTACGAGGGGCTCCAGCCGGGCGTTTGCCCAAACTGCGACAGCCCGCGCATTCCCCATCGCGTCTGCGGCAAATGCGGGTTCTACAACGGCAGACAAGTCATCTCGGTAGCAGCGGAATAAGCCGGCCATGGCCCGCATAGCCGTCGATGCAATGGGAGGAGATCACGCACCGGCCGTGCCCGTGCGCGGCGCCTGCTTGGCTTTGGACGCCTACAGCCATATCGAGAAACTTTGGCTAGTCGGGCGGGAGGATGACCTCCGCCGCGAACTGGACCAGCTGGGAAAAGCGGATGATCCGCGTCTCGAAATCGCGCATGCCGACGAAGTCGTCGATATGCACGAGGGCGCCGCCAACGCCCTGCGCCGGAAACGCCGAAGCTCGATTGCGGTAACCGCCGAAATGATCAAGACGGGCAAAGCTCAAGCCTTGGTTAGCGCCGGCCACACCGGTGCGGCCGTGGCCACCACTGTTGTCAAGTGGCGCTGTCTAGAGGGTGTCGAACGTCCCGGCATCGGAGCGGTCCTGCCCGCCCCGCGAGGGCCTTTTCTGCTTCTGGACGCCGGCGCCAACGTCGACGCGAAACCCCGACACCTAACTCACTACGCTGTAATGGGGGATGTCTATGCCAAGGAAATCATGGGACTCGAGACCCCTCGCGTAGGACTGCTCAGCGTCGGCTCCGAGGACGGCAAGGGAAACGAGCTTACCCGCGGCGCCTTCGAGCACATCCGCGCAATCCCCAACCTCAACTTCGTCGGCAATGTCGAGGGGCACGATCTTTTTGAGGGACATGTGGACGTGGTTGTCTGCGACGGTTTTGTTGGCAACGCGGTCCTGAAGTGCTGCGAAAGCCTCGCCACGGTCATGCAGGACAGCCTGAAGGAAAAGCTCATGGCCACCCCTCTGCGCAAACTCGGCGCGCTGCTCTGTCGCCGGGCGTTTCAGGACATGAAGAAGGATAGTGACTGCGCCGAGTCCGGCGGCGCCCCCCTCCTGGGAGTCAACGGCATCTGCATCATCGCCCACGGCTCGTCCTGCGAGACAGCCATGAAGAACGCGATCCGCGTGGCCTGCGAATCCGTAGAGCACCAGGTCAATCGTCACATCATCACTCGTATCGGCGCGCTTGAGGCGCCCAACCAGTAACGGGTCGGCGCCCGCTGCGGCCCGCACCTCCAGCTCAACGGCAAACGGACAGCGCTTTTTCATGAAACACGTCGGCGTCACCATCACAGCCACCGGTTCCTACCTCCCGCCTCGCATCCTAACCAATCACGATATGGAGGCACTGGTCGAAACTTCCGACGACTGGATTCGGACTCGCACGGGCATACGCGAACGGCGCATCGCCGAAGAGGACCAACCCACCTCCGCGCTCGCTGCCGAAGCCGCAAAAGCCGCCCTCGCACAAGCCGGACTGAGTGCTGAGGATCTGGATCTAATCATGGTCGCCACGCTCTCCCCCGACACCCCCTTCCCCAATACCGCCTGCCATGTCCAGCGCATTCTCGGCGCCGATCGAGTCGCCTGCTTTTCCCTGGAAGCGGCCTGTTCCGGATTTGTTTACGGCTTTGAGATTGCCTCGGCTCTCATCCGCAGCGGCGTACACCGTCGCATCCTGCTGATTGGCGCGGAAAAGATGAGCAGCCTTCTCAACTGGAGCGACCGCTCCACCTGCGTGCTGTTTGGCGATGGCGCGGGTGCCGTCATCCTTTCGGCCACCGATCCGGAAAACGACTGTTTTCTGGCCTCTGAACTGGGCGCGGACGGACGCTACAGTGATCTTCTGCACGTCCCTGCGGGAGGCAGCGCCTTGCCGGTTACGCACGAAATTATTGATCAACAACTGCACCGCCTTCACATGACCGGCCGGGAAGTCTTCAAACTGGCAGTCACTGCCATGGTCAGTGCCGCCGACAAAGCGCTGGCCGAAGCAGGCGTCACCCGCGAGGAAATCCGCTGGCTCGTGCCGCACCAGGCGAACAAACGCATCATCCACGCCGTGGGCAAGCGACTCGACATTCCCGACGAACGGGTCTTCATGAACTTGCAGCGATACGGCAACACCTCCGCGGCCACGATCCCCATCTGCCTGGATGAAATCGCGCGCGCCGGCCAAATCGCATCCGGAGACAAAATCCTGATGGTCGCCTTTGGCGGCGGCCTGACCTGGGGCGCAGGCGTCCTGCGCTGGCCATGAAACATACGACGCCGACAGCAACCGAAGAAGGTCCGCCCAAGGGGGCAGAGCTACAAAATTTCACAAGAAGCTCCCTAACCCCGTATTCTGAATCTTGAATTTTGGATCTTGAATCTTGAATCTTGAATGCTGAATTTTGAATTTTGAATGCTGAATTTTGAATTTTGAATTTTGAACCTGAACACCGAACACTGAAAC
>JBMCIU010000197.1:0-3758 GCA_048616755.1 Verrucomicrobiota bacterium | reverse complement strand
AAGGACAGGAACCGGGCATCATCAGCACCGTCAAGGTCTATGTGGGCAGCAAACGCAAAATACAGGTCGGCGACAAAATGGCTGGACGCCACGGAAACAAGGGCGTTATCAGCCGCATCGTCTCCATGGAGGATTTGCCCTATATGGCCGACGGAACCCCCGTGGACATTATCCTCAACCCACTGGGCGTGCCCAGCCGAATGAACGTCGGCCAGGTGCTCGAAACGCACTTAGGCTGGGCGGCTCACATCCTGGGCATGAAGGTGGCCACCCCCGTGTTCGACGGCATTCGCGAGGAAAAAGTACACGAATTGCTGCGCCAGTCGCAGGAAATCAAGGTCAAGGAACTCGGATGGAATCTCCACAAGGATGGCACGGTAACCGACCAGGCGGGGCGAGACCGAACCGACTGCATCGTCAACCAGGACGGCAAATGCCTCTTGTTCGACGGGCGCAACGGCGAACCGTTCCATCAGCTGGTCACCGTTGGCCAAACCTATATGATCAAGTTGGATCACTTGGTGGTCAACAAGATACATGCCCGCTCGGTAGGACCATACTCGCTGGTCACGCAACAACCGCTGGGCGGCAAGGCGCAGCACGGCGGACAGCGGTTCGGCGAGATGGAGGTATGGGCGCTGGAAGCATACGGCGCCGCCTACACGCTGCAGGAAATGTTGACGGTCAAGAGTGACGACGTGGTGGGACGGACCCGAATATACGAGTCCATTATGCGCGGCGACAACGCCCTGGTGGCCGGCATACCTGAGTCCTTCAACGTTTTGATGAAAGAAATGCAGGGGCTTTGCCTTGATGTTCGCGTCCGTCGCGGGCGCCGATAACTATCTGGTGATGCTGGTCGGACAGGCCGTCTCTGCGGTCTGACGACCGGCTCTCTCATATAAGGAGGTGTGCTTTGGATAATAGCACCTTGAAACAGATTCTGGGAATTGACGAGACAGAAGAACGCAGCACCGTTACCATTGGCGTAGCCTGCCCCGATGTCATTCGCTCATGGAGCCGAGGGGAGGTCAAAAACCCCGAAACCATTAATTATCGCTCGTTCAAGCCCGAGAAAGGCGGGCTCTTTTGCGAACGCATTTTCGGCCCCACACGGGACTGGGAGTGCAACTGCGGAAAATACAAGCGAATCAAGCACAAAGGCATCGTTTGCGACCGCTGCGGTGTCGAAGTTACCCAGTCGCGTGTTCGCCGCGAGCGCATGGGACACATCGAGCTGGCGGTACCGGTCTCGCACGTCTGGTTCTTCAAATGCATGCCCAGCCGAATGGGACTGATGCTGGACATGACCGCCCGGGCCATGGAGCGGGTGATCTACTACGAGGATTGGATCGTCATTGACGGCGGCGACACCCCGCTGGAACCAAAAACGATCTTGTCGGACGACGAGTACCACGAGGCCAGAGACAACTACGGCGACGCTTTCGAAGCGGGAATGGGCGCCGAAGCGATCCAAAAGCTGCTTGAGCGTACCGACTTGAAACAGTTGCGCGAAGACCTGTCCGCAGACATGCAGACCACGCGCAGCAAGGCGAACCGCAAAAAGCTCGCCAAACGCCTGCGATTAGTGGAAGGATTCGCCGACAACGAAATGGATCCCGGATGGATGGTCCTCAACGTCCTCCCCGTCATCCCCCCCGACCTGCGCCCGTTGGTGCCACTCGAGGGCGGACGCTTCGCCACATCCGACCTTAACGATCTCTATCGCCGCGTTATCAACCGCAACAATCGCCTGAAAAATCTCCTGCAGCTGCGCACCCCGGAAGTCATTATCCGCAATGAAAAGCGCATGCTTCAGGAATCCGTGGACGCCCTAATGGACAACGGGCGGCACGGCCGCGCGGTCACCGGCACCGGCAACCGCGCCCTCAAGTCTCTCAGCGATATGCTTAAAGGCAAACAAGGGCGCTTCCGCCAGAATCTGCTCGGCAAGCGCGTGGACTACTCGGGCCGCTCGGTCATCATCGTGGGGCCGCAACTGCGCATTCATCAGTGCGGCCTGCCAAAAGAAATGGCCATGACGCTGTTCGAGCCCTTCATCATGCGCCGCCTGAAGGAACGCGGCTATGTCCACACCGTCCGCAGCGCCAAGAAAATGATCGAACGCCGCGTGCCGGTCGTCTGGGACATCCTGGACGAGGTGATCCAGGGGCATCCAATTATGCTTAACCGCGCACCCACCCTGCACCGGCTCAGTATTCAGGCGTTTGACCCGATTCTGGTGGAGGGCAAGGCCATTCAGCTTCATCCGCTGGTGTGCGCCGCCTATAACGCGGACTTCGACGGCGACCAGATGGCCGTTCATGTGCCGTTGTGCAACGAGGCACAGCTCGAGGCGCGACTGCTCATGCTGGCATCCAACAACATCTTTTCGCCGGCTAGCGGCAAGCCGCTGGCCACTCCCAGCCAGGACATCACCCTCGGCGCCTACTACCTGACCTACGAGCACCATCACAACGGCGAGCGGGCCGAAGAGGACCGGAGCCGAAGATCATTCACCAATCACCCGGAGGTGTTGCGCGCTCTGCATGATAACATCGTCGACATACATGAACCCATCAGTATCCGCAACCCGGACTTCGGACGGGAAACAATCTGGGGCGAGGCGGAACAACGCTTGCTGAAAACTACGCCGGGACGTTGCATCTTCAACCAAATTTGGCCCGAATCCATGGGATTCTTCAACAAAATGGCCGATAAAAAGGCGCTTGGCAAGATGATTGGCCAATGCTACGAGCATGTCGGACGCGAACGAACCACCCAATTGCTCGACGACCTTAAGGACCTGGGCTACGACTACGCCACAAAGGCCGGGTTCTCCATCGGTATCGAAGACATGATTATCCCGGACGTCAAGCAGAAGCGGATCGCATCCGCCGAAGCCGAAATCATGGAAGTCCGCAAGCAGCGGCAACAAGGTGTCATTACCGAGCGAGAACGCTACAACAAGATCATCGACATCTGGTCCCAAGCCAACAGCGATATCGCGGCAACCCTCTTCCAGGTCCTCGAAGACAATCGCAAAAGCGGAGAAATCAATCCGGTGTTTGCTATGCTGGAGTCGGGGGCGCGGGGCAGTAAAGACCAGATTCGACAGCTCGCCGGCATGCGAGGCCTGATGGCCAAACCGTCCGGAGAAATCATCGAGCGACCAATCCTCTCCAACTTCCGCGAGGGACTCACGGTACTGGAATACTTCATCAGTTCGCACGGCGCGAGAAAAGGGTTGGCCGATACCGCCCTGAAAACCGCTGACTCCGGGTACATGACGCGCAAGCTCGTCGATGTCGCACAGGATGTCATCTGCATCGAACATGACTGCGGTACTGTAAACGGAATCTGGGTTCGACCCATTCGCGAGGGAGACGAGGAAACCGTGCCGCTGCGCGACCGCATCGTCGGACGCTACAGCGCCGACGACATCCATGATCCCCTGTCTCCCGCCGGTGAGGAACAACTGTTGGTTGCCAGTGGCGAAGAGATTAACGCCGACGTGGCGGACCGCATCGCCGACCGCGGCATCGAGGAAGTCCACATCCGCTCGGTCCTGACATGCGATTGCACCCGCGGAGTGTGCGCATTGTGCTACGGACGGAACTTGGCAACAGGGGAACTGCCGCAAAATGGCGAAGCCCTGGGAATCATTGCCGCCCAATCCATCGGTGAGCCGGGTACACAGCTGACCATGCGTACGTTTCACGTCGGCGGCACTGCGGCAGCCTCGGCAAAACAACCGG
>JBMCIU010000196.1:0-3758 GCA_048616755.1 Verrucomicrobiota bacterium | reverse complement strand
GGTAGTTGAAGAAGACGACCGAATCATGGTCCTGGATGCGCCCGACCGGGGCTCCCTGGTCGTCGACGATTACGAACGGATCCAGATCCTGGTCGATGGCGCCGGTTTCCGCGCGAATGGATTCGATGGCTTCATGCGCGGATTTGAAGGGTTGCCCCTGTCCGTGCACGTGGGTATTCCAGCCGCGCTCGACCATGTCCCAGTTGGCGCCGTAGCGGTCCATGGTGATGTTCATGCGTCCGCCGCCGGAGGCGATGCGGGCGTCAAACGTGCCTTCCTCGTTGATTTCGGCGAGAAATTCCTCAAAGGGATCGACGTACTCGAGCGCGCTGGTTTCCCCGACATCGCGTCCGTCCAGGAGGATATGAACGCGGACAGTGCCGATGCCGTCTTCCTTGGCTTTTTGGATCATCGCGCGCAGATGGCCGATGTTGCTGTGCACATTGCCGTCGGAAAACAGGCCGATGAAATGCAGCGTGGAGTGATTCGAACAGCAGTTGTCAACCAAGTTTTGCCACGCTTCGCCCTCGAACAGGCGTCCGGATTCGATGGATCGGTTGACCAAGCGCGCCCCTTGGTCGAAGACGCGGCCCGCGCCGATGGCGTTATGCCCGACTTCGCTGTTGCCCATGTCGTCGTCACTGGGCAGGCCAACGGCGGTGCCGTGCGCCTTGAGTGCGGTGTGCGGGCAGGTGGCGTGCATGCGGTCCAGAGTGGTGGTCAGCCCGCTTTTGACGGCGTCGCCGTCATCATGCGGACCGTATCCCATACCGTCCATGATCGCCAACACCACGGGGCCTCGGCGTTTCTTGAAATTTGAACTTTTTTGCAGTGCTTCGGGCATGTTGTCACCTATGGTGGGTTGTGAAGTGGATTGCTTGCGGATAAATAAATCAGTAACTTTTCGCGAACGCGGAACTCAGAATCCGGAACTCCGAACTCGGAACTGCAAACTCCGAATTCCGAACTCCGAACTCATTTGCCGATGCAGAATCGGGAAAATATATCACCTAGAATGTCTTCCGACGTCACGTCGCGGCCAAGGATTTTTCCCAGGTGGATCATGGCGCCGCGCAGCGCCGACGCCGCCACGGCTTCGTCGGTGAATTCGCTTAGACCGTCAACCGCCTGGTGCAGTTCCTGCAGCGCTCGTTCCAGTTCGTGGGCGTGCCGTTCGCTGACGGCCACGTCGGGAACGGCATGGTGCGGAGTCGACCAGACGGCTTCCTCGACGGCGTCGAACACCAGATCGACCCCTTGTTTTCCGAGTGCGGAAATGCGAACCCGGCAACAGCCGTGTTCGGGCGGCTCGCGCATCGGACGCGGGTTCGAGGACTGGTCGATCTTGTTGACGACTTCGATTACGGTTGCCCGCTCAGCCAGGCGCTCGGCGCCGTCGCGCGTTGGTTTGCTGTCGCTGTCCTCGGTCACCCAAAGCACGATTTGCGCGGTTCGCAGCGCGCAATGGCTGCGCTGCACGCCCTGTTCCTCGATGGCGTCGGCAGCTTCGCGGATGCCTGCGGTGTCGGTCAGCCGCACGGGAATGTCGCGAATGTGCGCAAGCTCTTCCAGCGTGTCTCGCGTGGTGCCGGGGATGTCGGACACAATGGCGCGGTCGCGCCCCAAAATCGCATTGAGCAGGGTGGATTTGCCCGCGTTAGGCGGCCCGGCGATCACCAGCGAAATGCCGTCGCGAACAATTTCCCCTTCCAGGCGGGATGCGACCAACTGGGTTAGCGTTCCGGAAACTCCGTCAAGCTGTGCTCGCAGCCCTGCGGAGTCCGCAAGGGGAGTGGCGTCCTCGTCCGGGAAATCCAATATTGCCTCCAATTCGGCGAGAACATGACGGCACGTGTCCCAAGCCTCTTCGACCGGTTGGGCCAGCCCTCCTCGCAACTGGGTGTTGGCTACACGGACCGCCGCCATGGACTGAGCGCGGATCAGATCGTTGATCGCTTCGGCGCGAGTTAAGTCCAGGCGACCATTCAAAAACGCTCGTTTGGTGAATTCGCCGGGCTCCGCGGGGCGCGCGCCCGCACGAAGCACCGCCTGCAATACCAGGCGCGCCACCAACGCGCCGCCGTGACAATGCAGCTCAACCATCTCCTCGCCGGTAAAACTGGCGTCGGCACGAAAATGAACGGCGAGAACTTCGCCGTCCACCGGTTCGTCGTCGTCGCTTATCCGCCCCAAATGCAGCGAGCGCGGGGCCAGCTCGGCAAGCAACCCGCGTCCCTGCCAGACATGGTCCGCTACCTCCACTGCACCCGCGCCGGATACCCGCACGATCGCCACAGCGCCGCCCACCGCCGTCGCCAGCGCCGCGATGGCCTCCGCCTCTGAAGTTGTCGGAATGGAAACGCGACCAGACATCAAAACACCGCTTGGAGGGGGTGGAGCATGTAAACGACCTCAGAGATCTTGATTTTGCGGAAGACTTCGCGGTGCCGAATTGGTTTTCGGGCTGAAGCCCGGTCCAATGCCGGCCCAGGGTCTGCGACCCTGGGTTTCGGGTGCCTGCCTCTTTGCGGGCTGAAAGTCCGCACCAAAGCGAACCGATTGCGGCGCATGGCATTTGGTGCGGGCCTACAGCCCGCAAATCGTTTTTTCCGAGCTACCCAGGGTCACGAAACCCTGGGCTGTGGTTGGACCGGGTCCTTGCCCCGAGAACCCAACGGAACCGTCTAATGGTACCCTTGAGAATTTCCGCCGGTTCCCTGCAAACTGAGTTCGGAATCCAAATCGGAATCAAGATCTCTGGACTTTCCTTCGCGCCAACAAACCAAGCCCGTCGGGGGACGCAGTGCAGGAAGTACTTTATCCTCAATCCGAAAAATAACCACCGCCTAAGTCAGAGTGTCAGGGCAATTTTCTTCTCGGAGCTATCCTTTTGATGACGAACTATATAGGTGGAAACGGCCATACCAGCGCGTAGCAGTAGTGCCGCCAACGAAGCGGGACGGTCTTTCTGGGAGGGAGCGAATATGCCGGAAGATACACCATAAGTCCGTCCACGAACAAGAAGATCACCACGGGGATCAGGATACCCGTATAGATGCAAGCCATTTGATGATTCGGGATGATGAAATGCTTAGGCGTATCATCAAAGGGGCAGAGGGCTCAGTCATTCTTCTCCCTTCATCGAACGTGAAGATCACCGGCGCGAGGTACGAGCGTGCGTCTGCATGGGGCTTGTTGTGTCGGGAACTCGTGTGACGGGCACGAGTTAGGCGTAGGCAAGTCGACCGCGCGGTTCGGGGATGGTACGCCCAAGACGTGTGGCAGTTTCGATCCATTCGTCGATGACCGTCTGCGCGTTGGCTACCGCCTCGGCACGCGTCACGCCGTCGGCCATGCAGCCCGGAAGCTCAGGAACCTCCACCACAAAGGCTTCGTCCTCCTGACTCCAATAAATGATCATCTCATACTTTGTTCCCATGGCTATTCTCCAAGCGTCAGTTTGTATCGCAGGATTACGCTCCGGACTTGATTTACCTGATACGGCTTCGCCATGCCGATCCGGGTCTGCAGGTTGAGGATTTCCTCCACTCCTGTCATCGTGAAAATGTGATGATCGCCCTTGATGCGCTCCTCGAAACCGAGCTTTTTCAGCAGGCGACAAAGCGCGCCGAAGTCGACATTGGCGTCACCGCGCCTCATCATGATGTGCTCAAGCAGTTTCTGGTGTTTGGCCATGATATCAATCTACCGTGTGACCTCTGGAACCGCCACCCGTGTGGGGCTGGTAAAGCACAACG
>JBMCIU010000195.1:0-3776 GCA_048616755.1 Verrucomicrobiota bacterium | reverse complement strand
GACACGGCTCGACTACGCCCAAACTAGCCACCTCTTCTATTGTCCCAGTGGAGACGTTCCGGACACGCCAAGCGACGAGTTCTTCGTGAATACACATTCCACCATTTCGGGGGGAACCCGGAATTACGCCGAGTCCCATTTTGTTTGCAACCGCCGCCGCAGCGCTTATTGTCTCGGCAGAACAGGCCAAATCAGAACAAAAAGACAAGGGCAACATGCAATCCAAAATTCGACACATGTGGAACGCCGGCACCCCGAATCCGAACAAGAAGGGGGCCGGTTTTCCCATCCTTGAAAACGCGACACACACACCAATTTTCCAGCCCGACCGCGAGGCGGGGGCCTACAACCACCACAGCCGGTTGACCATCCGCAACGGCATCTTTCACGCGATGTGGAGCAACCACACCCACGGCGAGGACGGTCCCGGACAGCGCGTGCTTTATGCAACATCCGAGACCGGCGCCGACTGGAGCGAACCCGTCCCCCTCTTCCCCGCGCCGCAGGAGATGATCGAAAGCGAAAAAAAGGGAATCGTGCTGACCGCCTTCAAATGGGTATCCCTCGGCGACCGCCTGTTCGCCGTTGTGGGCTGCCACGAGAATATTGGCTTCAGTAATTTTGACCAAACCGAGTTCTCGCCCGTGCGCGACAAACAGCACCCCTCGCGCGCCCGCAAAGGCTACAGCCTGCTTGCTTGCGAAGTCCGCGACGACGGCAGGCAAGGCCCGATCTTTGCCGTCTGGGAGGACCGCAACGAGGCCATCGAATACGAGGTCCTCCCCTACAACAACCCGGAAATCGCCGATCAGGCAAAGCAACTGCGGGACATCCTCACCTCTCCAATGGGCATGCCCGCCTGGGATTTCCGCGGCAATCTCGAGTTTCCGAAAGCGTACGATGGGCATCGACTCTGCGAACCGACCGTCTATCGCGCCAAGGACGGCACCGTCATGATGCTGCTGCGCGACACCCACTACTCGCACCGCATGTACCTCAGCACCCTGCAGGACGACGGCGCCTGGTCCCCCGGCGTCCCCACCGATATCCCCGATTCACCAAGCCTCACCGACTCCCTAGCCCTCGACGACGGCACGGTCCTGCTGATCGGCAACCAGATGGCGCCCAAGTTCGACAACCCGGACAAAGACCATTACAACCGCGATCCTCTCGTGGTGTCGGTCAGCCCGGACGGCAAGATCTTCGAACGCGCCTACGCCCTGCGTTGCGGGGGGCACGAGTATCGCGTATCCCAGTCCCACGTCAAAGGCCGCGGCGGCGGCGCCCAGTATCCCTCCGCCGCCATCGGCAACGGCACGCTCTACGTCCAATACTCCATGGGCAAAGAGGACATCTGGATTTCTTCCGTCCCCCTGGCGGATATCCTCGCGAAACCATTTGACTGAAAGTAACCGTTCACGGGGTCGAACCCGGCCAGGAGCAAGGGTTGGCCCATGCGGTTTTAAGGTCAGAGTTCCGCGTAACCGCGGCAGCGGAGGCGCAGCTTTAGCAAGCCGGGCTCCGGTCCTGGGACGGGCAGTGCAGTTTGCTTGCCTGCCACCGCCGTCCGTCCGCTCGCTGAAGCTTCGCTGCCACTGCCGTCTAAAGACGGAACTCTGACAGGTCTACTTCGAGTACCCGTGAACGGTTACTTTCACTTAATGTGTTCCTCTTTTACGGGATGGGTTAGCCTGCGCACCCAAAAAAAAGTTACAATGGTTGTCTGTGCAGTAAATGCAAATCGCCTTCGCGTGCGGCAATTACAAGAAAAGGAGCTGGACATCCATGCTTATTCCCGCGGAATGCGGTTATAACCGTGTTGCGCGGTCTATGCATGATTGCCCTCTCTCAAACCAATGCCTGATAGGGGGTTTAATCGCGGGCTTTCACTTCTTTGGACAGTGCTGCCCATGGGTGGCAATGAGGAACTAGAGGGTGTACGTTAATGTCGAAATAATGAAACACGGTCTTGCGCGCCGGCTTAACCGGAGTATCCGCCATGGCTTTTGAGCATCTGAAAATTCAGCTGGGATCTTTGGCGCGCGGTTTTGCTCGTCGGCGCGCTTGGATTGCGCTCTTTGCGGCCGCTACGTCAGTCGGGGCATTGCTTGTTTTGTTTGTGGCGGCCGACCGTTGGTTGCGGTTTTCGCCGGCGCTTTGCTGGGCGGTCTGGCTAGTTGGGGTGACGGCTTTGGTTGTGGGCGTTGGCTTGGCGGTTGCCCGGTTGTTTCGTGTTCCGTCATTGTCTGGAACCGCACTGCTGGCCGAGAAACGACTGTCGTACACTGACAACCAGCTTGTCAACGCTGTTCAGTTGGGGCAGGGGGGGCATGCGCATGTGGCCGAACGGTTGTCCGAGCAGATTCCGGACGCCGTCTGGAAATTGCGAGGTTCGCACCTGTGCGCTTCGAAGACCTTGAGATGGTGCGCGCGAGTGTTGGGGCTGGCGGCTGTTCTTTTGGCGGTGTTGTTTGCGGCGAACCCCTCCGCGTCTACTCGCTCGATGGCGCGCGTTGTGCTGCCCATGGCCGGTTTGCCGCCCCTGACCGATACCCGAATCGTTTCGCTCACACCCGGCGAAACCGTGGTGCCGCGCGGCTCGTCGCTTGCAATTGAAGCGGTTCTGGACGGGAAAATTCCCGCCGTCGCCAGCTTGCAGCGACGGAGCATGGAAAACACTGCGGGGGAGGAAGAGCAGGCCTCCGTTACACCGGCTCGGAACCGTGCCGAAAATGCCTCGGCAAGTTTTGAGATAAGTGAACTTGCCGCTTCGTTCGAGTATCGTGTTCGCGCAGGCGACGCCGCATCCTCCTGGCAGACGGTCGTTGTTCAGCATCCTCCCGATCTCGCTTCCTGGAGTGTGCGGGTAACCCCGCCCGGATACACCGGCAAGCCGGCGAAAACAATCACCGAAAAGACCGAAGAACCGACGGTTCCGCAAGGCTCAACCGTCGAGTTCCGCGGTAGCGCCACCTGCGAACTCCGCAGCGCCGCCGTGCTGTTCCCGGATAATCCCGACAAGGGTCAAGCCGACACTGACGCCGACGGACGCTCCTTCGAGTTGGCGTTCTCCGCACTGCTCGAGCCGGTCCCTGAGCTGCGGCTTGTCTCGTCGCAGGGCCTGGAAAGCCGCCGTTCGCTGCCGTTCCGGATCACCCCCGATGCGCCGCCGACCCTGCAGCTGGTCGACACGCCGCTGCGCCGGGAAGCGCCCAAGGCCGAGCATTCAGTGCCCGTGACATTCCGCGCCCGCGATGACTATGCGGTCAGTCGCGTGGGCATCGAACGCGTTCGCACCGATGGTATTGAAGAACCTGTCAACACCGCTGAGCCCTCCGAACCGCAACCCGAGTTTGCCGGGCGCTTTGTCCTTGAGCTTGAAGGTTTCGATCCCAAGCCCGGCGACGAACTGCGCTTCCGACTCTGGGCCGAGGACAACGGGCCGAACGCCGCCGAACGACGCGCTCGCTCACCCGTGTTGGCGATTCGGATACCGGCCAAAACCGAGAATGACTCCGGCGATTCCGATGTTCAAGCCTCTCATGACCGACTTGCGGAAATCATCGATCTGCAACAGCGCACGCTGGCCGGAACCAGGGGAATTCAGGAACGCTGTGCGCTTACTGGCGATCTGGACGTTGAAAAACTGCTCGAGCTGCGGACTTCGCAGCGTCAGGTGCGCGGACAAACCGTTGAACTGCTCGAATCGGCGCCGCCGCTGGGCGATTTGATAAACGTGCTGCAGTCCTTGGTCGAGCACGAAATGATCCGGGTAC
>JBMCIU010000194.1:0-3796 GCA_048616755.1 Verrucomicrobiota bacterium | reverse complement strand
ATAGCGCAGATATTCTGGTACCACGTTGCGTACGATTCCTCGCTGTACCAGCCCTGGGGCGTCGATTTCTCGCGCCCCTGGACCAGCTCCACTTGCCAATCCGCGGGGCCGGCAATCGGGCGTACCGCCAAATTGCCCTGTCCATCATCGGTCGTGAGTACCCCATTGCCTTCAACAGCAACCGTACAATCCGGATGAAAATGCCAGAGCGTGGAAAACGATTCGGCATCGCGGCTTGCGACACGATCCACAACCAGCCAGCAGCGATGGCGAAGGTAGACCAGGGCGCGGATGTGGCAACCCCGCCGGCGCACCGAGGTAGTGCGCTCGGCATCGACGAAGGAAAAGCCGCGCTCAAACCGGCCGATCGCGAAATCGGCGTCCGCCTGCAGGCTGATCAACGGGTTTGGCGCCGCCGCCCGGGGGCGTCCCGGCGTCTGCCCGCAATCATCCAGCATAACGGTATTGTGTGCGGCGCCGCTCAAGGCGTAGGTGCGAATGGGGCCGCCTTCGTACCAGAAGCGTCCGGAGTCCACCAACAGATCGCGGCCATACGCATGAATGGACAGGTGCAATTTATCATTGTGCTGGTGTCCGGTACCCCAGGGGCCGATGTCGAAGAAGGCCCAGTGCGCGTCAGGTGTCCAGTCATCCCGGGTAATGACATGACCGGCCCAAGGGTAGGCGCGCGACGGCGGATCTTCCGGCCGCGTCCCCTGTTCGCCGTTGCAGGTCATGTATGCCCAGTCCGGTCGCTCATAGCGCTCGGCGGCGCGCAGCGCGGTCTGCCGGTGATTGCCGCGATCACTGTCATTGTTCAGCGGCATGGCGCCGTCGGGGCGCAGGACATTCGGTGTGTAGCCGTAGGCCAGCCGCAATTTTTCGGCGATCCCCGTCGGCACCTCGCGGCCTGCCTGCCGCAGGATACGGGCGGCACTGTCGATCATCGACCGCGTGACGCCGTGATAGGTGGAGGTCAACTCCGTCGCGGCACCATCGGGGTAGAGCAGATTTTCCGTCACGCCCTGCAGCCGCTCGGTACCGATCTTTTCCCATTCCGCCGCGGCATCGAATTCCGGCCAGCACAGGGCGGTGTGCAGCAGGGCGTTGATTGTCATGGTCAGGCCGTTATTCTGCAGCGGATTCAAAATCAGGTGACGCGCCTGGGTCGGCACATGGATGAGCATCAGCAGATGAACTGCTTCGCAGACATTCGGATCCGCCAGGGTGCCGTAGAAAATTTTTGCCCAGGCGGGGACGCGGAGCGCCACCTGCATCTGCTTGCCGTAATCCAGTTCTCGGCGTTCAGCGGTAAAAGTGAACCAATCCAGCAGGTGGTCATTGAGGGCGCTGATATAGCGCGGGTTGCCGGTTTTCCGATACACCTGAAAGAGGTGATTCATCATGGAGTGGCGGTTCAGATTGCAGAAAAACTGCCAGCCACCATCCTGGGGCACGGTATCCCAGCGCTGATGCCCGTCCGCATCGCGCTCCAGCTTGTGCCAGAACTCCTTTTTATTGAACCAGCCGTCAACGTATTTGTCCGCGGTTTCCTCGGTTTCCGTTCCCGGTGTCGGCGGATCGGCGCGCAACCAGTCGCCGCTGTTGCCGTTTCGATAATATGTCAGGATCTCTCGGCAGGCTGCTTCCGGATCCGCGGCCTTGTCGCCGACGCTAATTTCTTGGCGAAACGTCTCCACCAGGTCCGGAAATGCCGAACATACATCCGCCGCTGTCGTAATCTGCTTCCAATGGGGCATAGGTGTTCCCTTTCAGGCTAATTTCTTCCCGTCGGTTGACAAATCGCTACTTGTTCTTTTCTGCGTTCGCGGTGTCCATCAACCGTTCCACAGCGGGCACCAGCCATTTCGGGTTCCAACTGTGGGCGGCCGGCAACTTATTGTTGTAGGCATGCGGGATGTCCAGCTTCTGCAGCTTCTGATGGAAAGTTGCGGTATGCGGGGCATCCTTCGATGTCGCCCAGCGGCTGCCGAAAAACTGGTGTCCAAGCAGCACCAGTCGGGCCGGGCCGTCTCGAAAGACATCGGCATTTTTTTCGGCCAAGGTCAGCGGCGAATAGGCCATAAAGTTCTCTTTGCTGCCAAAATGCCGGTCGACACCCCACAGCTTGAAATCGTCCTCGTCCATGACCAGCGGGGCATCCCAGGAACAGGCATAGCCGAAGACATCCGGATTGCGCAGCAAAAGGGAAAGCGCCCCCCAGCCGGACTTGCTGAATCCGAGCAGCAGCCGGGATTCCGTGGCGGGCTTGACGGAATAATGCTTCTCGATCAACGGCAGCACAACATCCGTGATGTAGTCTGCGTGCCGAATCGCGGGATTGCGGGGATTGTTGCCGTACCAGGGGGTGGTGTCGAAGGCCATGGTCACGCAGATCAGGTCGTGCCTGTTGTGCAAATCCGCCTTGCGAACCTCCATCAAAGCGTCGCCGAACTGATCGCCAATGCCGGGTTCGACCGGCAACAGATATAACACGCGATAGCGTTTGTCGGCATCGAACGTGTCCGGCAGCAAAACTTCGACGCGATTCCGGTCACCGCCCAGATAGGGGCTCGTGACACGAAAAACCTCGACGCCGCGCTCGCCATCGGTTTCGGGTCCATCGATTACGGTTTGGGGATCCAGAGCATCCAGTTTCGCGGCTACGGTGTTCGTGTTCCGCAGCGCGAGCGCAAGGGAAACGGGGCTGCCGTTGTCCATGTTCAACTCCTCCAGTTTGGTCGTTAAATCATCCGCAAACGCCCGCAGAACCGTGTGCTCCGGTTTCAGCCGGGACCGGGCTTCGCGCAGTGCATCCATTACCCTCTGGCGCTGCTGCTCCAACACGCTCTGTTCATCCGGCAATGGCTCAATGTCGTTGTTCCGCTTCACGAGATAGTCTCCATTGACCGGTGCCGCCCAGTTCCCCGGGATGGTCTTCAACTCATCCGCCAGGGGAGTTTGCGAGTCAAAGACAAGATAGCCGAATTCATTGGGTTGATCGAATCGCGCGCCAAAGGCCGAGGTCACAAAGCGTTTGCCGTCGGAATACGAGAACCGGGTTAGCGCGAAGCGCCAGATATTTTCGTCGGCGTGCGCTTCTGTAAACAGCTCGCGGTCAATCGCCATTTCGGTATGCCACCCGTCGTCATCACGATTGACGGCCACTTCCCAGCGCTTCTCGGGATCGCCGTCCATCGGCATCAACCCCCAATGCGTCGCGCCGCCCTCCTGCCGAACATCGTTTCCGCGTTGCTCCAGAACCCGTGTGCCTGCCGCATTGACGGCAAACTTAACGTAGGTCTTCGGTTTGCCTGGGCCGGCAGACAGGTACAACTCAATGCAGTCATCACGCCAGATTTCCGACGCCGAATGATTTGCGGAGATTTTCTCGGGCTGCTCCTCGTAACAATGGATTGTCAGATAGATCTGTTCGTCATCCCCGGCGACCTGGTACGAGGTGCGTACATCTCCGGTTTTCGGTTGCTTGGCCAGAAAATCATAAAACGTGGTGTTTCGCGGCGCCGCCTGCCAGCAGGTGTCATTGAATTCCGCGTCGATCGCGGGCGGCGCCTTGGCCTTCGCTCCCACCGTTAACGGCAACATGCGCAAGGGTTCGGCCGCATGAACCGAAAGACTGAGCAGCAAAAGGCAGCCGACCATCCCAAAATGACGCAGAAGCATGTCCCCGAACGGGAAGCGCGACAACAAATTCCAGCGCTGTTGGTTTTTGGCATAATACATCAGCAATGGACTCCTGTGAGACTGGTTTCAGTGTTCAGTGTTCGGGATTCAA
>JBMCIU010000193.1:0-3843 GCA_048616755.1 Verrucomicrobiota bacterium | reverse complement strand
AAAAGCGTTTTTGGCTGTTTGGCATCTACTGCCTGCTGGCCGGCACGATAAGCGCTGCGGCAATTATGCTTCTGTGAGACTGGTTTCAGTATTCAGTGTTCAGTATTCAGTGTTCAGGACTGGACCTGTTCACGGTTCAGAGTTCCGCAACCGTTCACGGGTACTCGAAGTAGACCTGTCAGAGTTCCGTCTTTAGACGGCAGTGGCAGCGAAGCTTCAGCGAGCGGACGGCGGTGGCAGGTAAGCAAACTGCACTGCCCGTCCCAGCCCCGGAGCCCGGCTTGCTAAAGCTGCGCCTCCGCTGCCGCGGTTACGCGGAACTCTGACCTTAAAAACACATGGGTACCCCTTGCCCCTGGCCGGGTTCGCCCCCGTGAACGGTTACAGCGTTCCTAAACCGTAAACCGTGAATGGTCACGAATTATATCGCATGACACTCCGCATGAAATCAGGATAGAGAACCATGGGCCTTTTTCAATCCAAGCGAGTACTTTACGTGGCCAACTCCCTCGTGGTCAACGGCGGTGTCGAACGGCGAAATCTGGATCAAATCCAGTATCTGCGCAAACAGGGTTTGGACGTGCACATCTGCGTTCTGCGCGCCGTTGGCGAGGTTGCCGAAATCTATCGCGCTCAAGGCATTCCCGTGTTTCACTTTCACGCCTACGATACCGGTAAGAACCGCCCCCTGCGGATTCATTTTCCCGCACTCCTGCGATTCTGGTGGTTTGTGCTGCGCGGGCGCTACCGCATCATCGTCGGCAGCCAGTTTCCATCCCACTACCTGGCGCGCCTAGCCTGCCTGCCGCCCTTCGGACGCCGAGTGTTTGCCATGGAACGCGGCATCACAGACAACCGCAAAGCCAAATATCGGCGACTCGACCGGCTGTGCGCTCTCTGGACTCGCCGAATTATCTGCATCAGCGGCGCCGTCGCCGACCAACTGCACAAAGCCAGCCGCGTGCCGCAAAAAAAACTCCAAGTCATCGAGGAAGGCTACGCGCCGCTGCCGGCCATCCCGCCCCCACCGCCCGAGCTGCAGGAACCCCTGCGCGGAACCACCGTTATCGGCTGTGTCGGCAACTTCACCCCGCTCAAACGCCAGGAAATCCTCGTCCGCGCCTTTGCCCAATTGCATCGCAGCCACCCCGAAACCCGGCTGGTCCTGGTCGGCGACGGCGACCGGCGCGAGGACGTCGAACAAGTTGCTGAACACCTTGATATCCGCCCCGCGGTGATATTCACCGGCGCGGTCGACAACGCCCACGCCTACTATCCGCTCTTCGACATCTTCGCGTTTCCCTCGGTCTCCGAGGGGCTGGGAGGCGCCTTCGTCGAGGCGCGGCTGCACAATCTGCCCGTGATCTGTGCCGACGTTCGTCCGATGTCGGACTACATTCGCCACGGCGCCGACGGACTCCTGTTTAAGCCTGACGACGCCGACGACCTGGAACGGCAAATCACCGTGCTGCTTGAAAATCCCGAATTAAGTCGTAGAATCTCAGTCGAGGGTTGCGAGCAGGCAAAGCAGGTCTTCGACACCGAGCGCCAAATGGCGCGTCTGCACACCCTGCTGACCGCATAACCGCAAGATCGCATCCGTGCACGGAGAGAGCATGGCCATCGCAGTATTCATTGCTTCCTTAACGATTCTGGCCGCGGTTCTGGGCTTGTATCCGCTACTTTTGCGGCTGTGCGCGCCGTTTCTGCGGCAAGATCATCCAATCGCGCCGACGAATGCCCCGGATCGAGAATTACCGACGGTCACGTGCATTGTCGCCGCCCGCAACGCAGAAACGATGATCGAAGCCAAAGTGCGCAACACCCTTGACATCGACTACCCCGAAGACAAACTGAACGCCATATTCTGCTCCGACGGCTCCACCGACCGTACCGCGGAAATCCTGCGCGAACAGACCGCTAACTCCCCCCGTCTCCACGTTCTCGAGTCCAACACCCACGAGGGAAAAATCGCAGCGCTAAACCGAGCGGCTCCGCAGAGCACGGCCGACTTGCTGCTCTTCACCGACGTGGACGCCCGACTGGATCCCAACTGCCTGCGCGCCCTCGCGCGCCACTATGCCGATCCCGCCATTGGCGGAGTCTGCGGACGGCGCACCATCGGCGAAGAGACCGACACCCTGCATTCCGCCCAAAATCGACATTTCCGCTTCCACGCCGGCATCCAGCAAATCGAATCCCAAGTCAGCAGCATTACCGCCAATGAAGGCAAACTCTACACCATGCGCAGAACACTCTACCGGGGGATCGCTCCGGGCGTGACCGACGATCTGTATACCTGCCTATCCGTAGCCGCCCAGGGATACCGGTTCATCTACGAACCTCAGGCGGTCGCGCACGTCCCCCTGCCCTCGCGCTCCTTGTCCCACGAAATCGTCCGACGGCGACGCATCGTTTCCACCAGCCTGCGCGGCATTTGGCTCCACCGCAGCCTGCTTAACCCGTTCCGCCACGGCATTCTTTCCGCGGGTCTGTTCATTAACAAAATCCTGCGCCGCCTCCTGGCGCTTTTCCTGCTTCTGCTCCTGATCAGCACCTGCCTGCTGGCGGACCATCCTCTCTTCCTCGCCCTGTTGGTGGGCCAAGCCGTCTTTTACGCTTCAATCCCGACGCACCTGCTCTGCCTCCGCCTACACCTCCACCCGCCCATCATCGGCAAAGCGCTGTCCACTATCACCTACTTCTGCATCGGCGCATTCGGCAGCTTGCTCGGATTCCTTGACTTCCTGCGCGGCAAAACCATCGACCGATGGGACCCCGTCAAAAATTCCCCCTTTCCCGCGGACTCCGCTATCTCGTCCGACTCGCCGACACCGAAGGAAAGCCGCCCATGAGCACACACACCATCGTCGTGCCCACCTACAATCGCCCGGACGACCTTGAGCGCTGCCTGGCCTCCATCGCCGAGCAAACCCTGCTGCCCGACGAGCTGTTGGTCATCGACGACGGCGACCTGCCCGCCCTGCCCCACCGCGAACGCCTCGAGCAACTCGGCATCCGCTGCGAACTGCGCAAAAAACCGCAAAACGAAAAAGGGCTAACCCGCTCCCGGAATCTCGGGGTCGAGCTGGCCTCGGGCGACATTATCCACTTCTTCGATGACGACATCACCCTCGAACCCGACTACATCGAACAGATGGATCGCACCTTCCTAACCTGCGGCGATCCCAACCTTGGCGGCGTTGGCGGCATTGACCTGTTGATCCCCGCGCCAACGACAGCCACCTACCTGGAATACTTCTACAACCGTCTCTTCCTGCTCACGCCCCGGCGCCCCGGCTCAATTTCTATCTCCGGATTCTCCGAACTGCAACCGGCCCGGCGCTGCTTTCCCGCCAAAAAACTCACGCGCGTGGATATGCTCAACGGCATCTTTTCCTTTCGCCGGGAAGTCTTTGAGCAATTTCGTTTCGGCGAACACTACACCGACAGATACTGCCGGGGCGAGGACAAGGAATTCACCCTGCGCGTTTCCCAAACATTCTCCCTATATCTCCAACCCGCCGCGAGATGCAAACACCATCACTCGGCCGTCGAACGACTCGACAGATTCGGGCGCGGAAAACACCTCGTCCTTGCCGCTCATGCGCTGTCCGGAGACACCCGGCGCAGTCAAGCTCTGTTCTTCTACGCATGGAGCGGATATCTGTTGAAAAGACTTCTTGCGGCGTGCGTCAAGCGTGATGCGGAGGAATTTCAGAGAGTGCGCGGGATCCTGGCCGCAGGCAAGCAGGCCCTTCGACACCGGCAGCAGCATTGACTCGGTAACGCCAAGCTCCTACATTTTCTGTTGAAGTATGAATACGAGGGCGTTGGCGTCCT
>JBMCIU010000192.1:0-3854 GCA_048616755.1 Verrucomicrobiota bacterium | reverse complement strand
CCAACCGCCCTCGCCTTGCGACAACGGGCGGGGCTCGAGAGGACTCTCGCCCTCCGGAATCTGCCGCCCGCGCAATCCACCTTCTTATCAGCTCCGGGCCAGCTGCGCCTCGACCTCGTGAACTTTTCCGTCCCCGTATACGGGGAGCAGATTGCCGGTCAACTCGTGACCGTCCACCGTGAGTTTTACCATGCCTTTGCTCAGACCGTCCGGATTGCGGAACCGAATTTGATAACGCGCGCCGCGGAATTCGCGAGTTAATTCGCAGTTTTTCCACGACGGCGGCAGGCAGGGATCGATCAGCAGACCGTCGAAATCGGCTCGCACACCAAAGATTCCCTCCGTCATGGCACGGAAAAACCATCCGCCCGCTCCGGTCATCCAGGCGAATTGCGTCTCGCCCGCGCGTCGATTCTCCGGACCGATATACTGATTCGTGAAAGCGTATGGTTCGCAACCGGAGTGCGTAGACGGGTTTTCGGCGTTGTCCGGCATGACTCGAAGCCAAGTATCCAGCGCCTCCGCTCCCCGTCCGGCCGCGCAGTCCGCCAATACCTTGAATCCGGATGCATGGCAGTACGGAGTCCCGTTTTCCCACATTCCCGGGGCAATGGTTGAAACTCTACCGACGCCGGGATGCTCGCGAGTGAACGGCGGATCAAAGGTTTTGAATCCGTAGGGGGTTGCCAGATGCTCGTCGACGACCTCGAAAAGAGCCTCGGCCTGGATGCCGTCGATGATTCCGGCCAGCACGGCCCACACTTGGGGCAGCAACCAGATCTGTCCCTCGCGATTGTCTTTGCCGCCGATGCGCTCGCCTGCATCGTTAATGGCGCGCAGGAACCACTGGCTATCCCAGCCGTAAATCCAAATGCTCGCCGTAAGCCGGTCCGCCCGCTCCATTAACTCTTTCTCAAGGGATGAGTCATCCAGAATTCGGCGAGCAAGACGGGCCGCCACCTTCAGGCTGTATACAATGCCGATGGATGTCCATACGGACTCGCCCTGCCCCTCCCGGTCGACGCCGGTAAGCGAATCGTTCCAGTCGCCGAAGTGGCAGCGGATCAATCCGCGCGGACCCAGGTCGTCGGACGCGTGACGCAACCCCTGCAGCGTGTGCTCCCACACTGTCGCCTCGCCCTCGTCAAAGTACGGGACCTTGTGGTCCAGGATAGTGGCGTCACCGCTTTCCTTGACGTATGCGTCAACCACGGGGGCAATCCAGACCGGTCCGTCGGAATAATGATGATCGTCGACCGGCAACCATCCGCGTAACGTGTGCCCGTCGGCATACTGGTGGCGCAGGCATTCATCCAGCATCCGTTTCGTGTACGGCAGATCAAACGAAGCCGTTGCCCAAAGCAGCTGCATCGCGTCGCGGAAGCCGCGCCCGTTGTCGGATCCGACGTCCGCGTAAATCTGCACCTGCTGTTTCAACCAGGTGTTCACAAAATAGTTCACCTTTGGTAGCGGCGAGTCAATGACCAGCCGTTCGCGCGTCTGCTCCTTGCCGGCAAGCAATGCCTCAAACTCCGCCTCGACCGTTTCCGCCCGGCGCAGCGG
The DNA here is from genome assembly GCA_048616755.1 of Verrucomicrobiota bacterium. Lineage (GTDB taxonomy): Bacteria > Verrucomicrobiota > Lentisphaeria > Oligosphaerales > CAZSBQ01 > CAZSBQ01. Next base: position 2,291 of record JBMCIU010000192.1, on the reverse strand, counting down.
CGCCAAATGCGTCTCGGCTTCGGCCATGCTGGAGCAGGCGCCGATGAACACCTGAAACACCACCTCGGATCCGGGCGCCAGCTCGAAGCGATGTTCCGCGGCGGCCGCGAGCTTCTCGTTGGCCGCCAGGCTGTTCCGGCACTCTCCTCCAACAACCGCTTCGGGACGGTTTACATGCCCAAAATTGCCCAAAAACTGTCGCCGGCTGGTGTCGAAACCATCCGGTACGCGGTCACTGCCCAGAAACGCCTTGTATCCGTCGTGCGGGCAGTCCGGACTGCGGTTGATGCCGAAGACCGTTCCCGTCGCCGGGTCGTATTCGCCGCTCAACGACGAATAATAATCGCAGTATTGCTCGAAGCCGCCCAGCAGCAAATCCACAAAACTAAACCATTGAAGCCGAGCCGTCGCATCGCGTCGGTTGCGCAGGGTGATGGTCCACACTTCGCACGGCGAGTTCCGCGGCACGAACCACCGCAGCTCCGCCTCAATGCCGTTGCGCCGCGAGCGCAGCCTCGAATACCCCGCCCCGTGGGTGCACGAGAAATCTTCGATGTCACTCTGCACCGGATGCCATCCCGGCGACCACACATCCCCGCTGTCGGCGTCGCGAAGATAGAAATACCGATGCCCGTTGCGGACCAGCAGCACCCGCCCGCGCGGATCCACCGCCTGAATCGCTCGTTCCTTGTACGCACCATCCCCGCCGCCGTGCTGGCTGATTGCGGAGATGAACCCCGGGTTCCACGAGTAATTCATCCAGGCCCGAGGCGTATTTACCTCCGTTACGACAAACTCGCGTCCGTCTCCCTGAAAATATCCGTAACTGCTTTCCGTATTCGCATTCTCAACTGTCATGGACGATCCTTTTCCTTTTTACTTTGAATGATAAATCTCGGGGGGCTAGGGGAACAGCTGCCCTGTCGCGTCGCTTATGTCATTGCCGTTGTTGTCCCGGTGCGCAAACGGCGGTTCCGCTCCATCTCCAGGATGTAATGATCATACTCTCGACAGGTGACTGCTGCCGGACTGCCAACACTCGCTCGCAGATGTCTATCATGACTTCGACGCACACCTGCAGCTGCCGCTCAACGGCCCGGCAACGCAGGGTGTCGTTTGAAAATTCCACAAGCGAGCCAAGTTTCCACGAACACAAAAGGGAAACCTGCTCCCGCAGGGAGACCAGCTTGCGTTCGATTATTCCGTTGAACGTCATTCTCAATCCTCCAGGAACTCGTAGCGCAGAATCTACATCTCGTTACGGAACAAGCTACCCCAGAATAAGCACGGCTTCGTCGACATTCTCGGCGAACGCCCGTATGAGCGGGGCCTTCTTCTCCAAAATCTCCACCACCGCCCGTGTTCCGCGGTTGCCAAGCCGCAGGTAGATGAACTTCGGAGGGAATCCGCGAAGGAGACTCCGGTAATAGAAGTCGCTGTCCTTCGAAACCAGCACGAAGTCCTGAGCTCCAGCAACACGCCAAATGCGCTCGTCGTCAGCTCTGGTCAAACCCAGGTCACTGACGTGCAGACTTCCGGAAAAACAGTCGGTCAACTGCTCGGGCAGCCGACGCGACAGGTTTTGATCGAAGAGTAACCTCATGCCACCGCCAGTTTCCGCTCACGATCCGCGGCGTAGGCAAGACAGGCCCGAATGTCTTCCGGGGTCAATTCCGGGAAGTCCGCGAGCAGTTCCTTCTCGGTCATGCCGCCCGCAAGATACTCCAGGACATCGGTAACGGTGATGCGCATTCCACGAATGCACGGCTTTCCGCTTCGCTTGCCCGGTTCTACCGTGATAATCTCAGAGTAGTTCATCGTCAGTCCTCCAGAAATTCGTAGCGCTTGACCTCGTAGGTGTTGCGGAAGGCATCCCGGTAGACAACCGCCTTGATCTTCTGTTCGGCGAGGATAGGATCGACTTCCCACTCCTCGCCACTCGCGTTGTATCCCCAGTCGTAGCTACCGTAGCTTGCGGTGGCGTCCAATGTTCCGTCGCCATTGCTGTCGTAGCTCAGTCCTGAAACATCCTTAATTGCCTGCGCCACCACGATCACATTAAAGTAGTTCTGCCTAACCGTTAGCAAGTGCGCAATTTTCCCGATGATTTCCTCCTGCGAAGCATCGGTGGTTTGAAAACTTTGATCTGCCCCCGTCCCGAACTGATCATTGGACAGTTCTGCGACGTTCGCAAATCCACCCCGCCCCACGAACGCGGCTCCACCTACCGTATCGTCGCCACCATTTGCGTCGAGAACGGCATCGGCCATGGATAGTACATCGGCACCCGG
>JBMCIU010000191.1:0-3854 GCA_048616755.1 Verrucomicrobiota bacterium | reverse complement strand
CCGGCTGGAAAACCGGCGGGACGAGACTCCGGCAGGAATGCCGAAGCTACGGGGGGCCCGCCGGCTGGAAAACCGGCGGGACGGGGCTCCGGCAGGAATGCCGAAGCTACGGTGGTCACGAGTTGGCGGTGGATTTGAGGACATACACTTTATCGTTGCGGCGGATGAGTTCCGGTGTAGGAAGGGTTGCGATACCTCGCTCGGCGGTCTGCACCGGACGATCCAGCTGTCGGATTTCGCCGAGTTCGAATTCGAGCGTGCCGGTGGTGACGCCCTGGATCATAACAGTGTCGCCGCAGGCGAGACAGGCGCTCTGAATACGGATTTCCGCAACGCGTGCTTTGGAGTAGTAGTTGGTGACAATACCAACGAACTGTTTGGTGCGGGTAGCCCGGTTGTCGGCGCGCTTTGCGAACTCCGCAATTGGACGGCCTAGGTAGAAGCCATCGGAAAATTCGCGATTGAAGACACGGCGGAGACGCTGGACGGAGTCGGCTTTGAGGCCGTCGTCGAGCCGGCCCTCCCGCCAGGCGTTCATTGCGGCGCGATAAAGCTGAACGACGGTTTTGACGTATTCGGGATTGCGCGCGCGGCCCTCGATTTTGAAGGCGTGAAAACCGGCATCCAAGAGTGTATCGAGAAACGGCAGGGTGCAAAGATCGCGCGCGGAAAGGACGGCATGTTGGCCGAGAACATGCTCCGTCCCTTCGTCGATTTCGGCGATGCGGTATTCGCGACGGCAGTTTTGCAGACATTGGCCTCGGTTGGCGGAGCGTCCGAAGGTGTCTTGGGAGAGGAAGCAGCGTCCGGACACGGCCATGCACATGGCGCCGTGAATGAAAATTTCCAACTCGACGTCCGCCTCGTCGCGGATTGAACGCAGCTCGTCCAGGGTGCACTCGCGGGCGGGGACGATACGCCGCACGCCAAGGTCTTGATAAAACTTGGCGGCGTCGGCATTGGCAACCGACGCCTGTGTGGAGAGATGGACGGGCAGATTGCGGCGCGCGCATTCGCCGATCACGCAGGGATCCCAACAGATCACGGCGTCGACAGTGTCGCGCGCCCGGTCGAGCACGTCGGCGACGCGCGCGCGTTCGCGATTGAAAACAATGGTGTTCAGCGCCAAATAGGCGCGAATGCCCGCGGCGTGCGCGCGCTCGGCGACAACCGGCAAGTCGTCAGACCCAAAGTTGCGCGGGGAGCCCGAACGCATATTAAACTCGCCAACGCCAAAATACACCGCGTCGCACCCGCCTTGGATTGCGGCGGTCAAACAAGTAAAATCGCCGACGGGCGCTAAAAGTTCGGGAAGAGAAGACTGGTCAGGACTGCAAGTCATGGCGGCTTGGGGCTGTTACACCGAAATGGTGAATTCGGACTATTTCAACGTCAGGGCTTTCGCCTTCGCGGCCATGACACACCCCCGGCAGGGAGCAATCGGAAGTTCAGTTCACCGCAGATACTCGAGCGGAGCTTTGCGCAAAAAACGCTCCGTGAAAATGTTGTCGGGCAGGCCAATATCGTATTCGGTTTTGCTGTACTCCACATCGGTGTAGCCGCCAATGCGGGAGTCGCTCATGCGCGCTTCGACAACGGTGGGGTACCCCTGGACAGTCTCGACCTTCTTCGCCGTGTAGGTGCGGTACTCCTCGTCCTGCTCGTCGAAATACTGGGTCTGAGTGACCAAAAACGTCTCCTTGTGGATCCATGTTCGGTAGTAGTCGAACTCGACCTCGTCCGGTTTCTTCGGGGTGTTTTTTAGCACATAGTAGTTGTCGGTGGTTTTCTCAAGTTCGTGATGGTCCTCGGCGGCGGTGCGCCCGGAGACGTCCTCGTAGAAGAAATGGGTTCCAACAAAGCTGCTGCGCTTCTCGCTGGAGGCGATGCGCTTGACCAGGTCCAGGTCGGGCAGATAGAGCCAGCGGTCGTCCTCTCGCTCTTCCTTGACGTGTTTCCAGACCATGAAGACGGTCTTGCGCACGTCGGCGGGGCGGCGAAAGTAGGCATAGTACTTTTGGTCGCCTTGGAATGTTTCCTCGTTTTCGACATCCTCGGGGATACTGTCGCGGCGCAGGATAATCAGTTCTCGGCTGCGTGTTCGCCCCTGTTTGTCGTGGATGGTCATACTGACGTTCGAGCGTCCGTCCTTGCCCGCGTAGTAGTTGGCGACCATGGCTTTGTCCACAATCTGGTCGGCGGTCAGTTCGGATTCGCCGCCGCCATTGTCTTGCGCGAATGCGACAGTGCCGTTGACGGCGAGGATCAGGCCGAAGGACAGGGTTAGTTGCTTGACTGATTTCATGATGGTTCGTCTCCTTTTTGGGGTTGGTTTGCCGAGTTTGTCGACTCGGCGTCTTCGGTCGTCATCGGCACGACAGTGCGGCACAATTTGGTTTTGCTGATGAAATAGCACGCCTGGGACAGGACCAGTACCAGCAGCAGGCTGGCCCAACTCAGCACGGTCCAGCCCACCGTCAGCAGATATCCCACGTTGACGATTACCGCCACCACGGCCGCAACCGACGTAATGATGCAGGTGACGCAGTTGCACACCAAGCAACACTTGCGCGAGCGCGGGAAAAGCAGTGGCTCTAAAAGAGTGATAAGCGACGGCAGAATCAGCAACGAGGCCAGCCCCGCCGCAAACAGGATCGCGGCAATGAATACCCCCACGGTCTTGTAGGGCATTAGCGGCGCCGCCAGCAGCGGCAGAAAGCCCACCCCGATGACAATGGCATTGCGGGTGATCGCACGCGCGGGCTCGTCAAACACTGGCCCCGCCGTCGAACGCCAGGATCCGTGCTGCAGATACATCGCCCGGCTGCGCGACAAAAAGTGGATCGCGTAGTCGATCGCCAACCCCAAACTCAGCGAGGACAGCACCGCCACCGGCATGTCGTAGTCCTTGCCAATCAGCCCGATCATGCCGTAGATCAGCGCTATCGTTACCGTTAGCGGCACCATCGACAGCATACCCCACAATGCCGAACGATAAAGGATTGTCATCATTACAAAAACGATCAAAAAACTGCCGAGAAATGCGCGCAACATCCCCGCGACCATCTTCTCCTGCCAGATGACATTGATGTAGGTCAGGCCGAACCAGCGATGGTCCAAATGACCCTCGAGCGGTACGTTGGCTGACTCCATGTATTCATTGACCGAATGCACGACCGCCTCCATGTCTCGGTTGTCGCCACTTTTGAGCTGAAGCCAGAGCACGGCCTGCCGGTAGTCCGGCGTCACGAAATGCCACAGGTCCTGGGGCCGGTGGCTGTTCTGATACTGCAGCAGGGTCTGCGCCACGCCGGACGAGCTATCCGGAATGCGAAAATCGGGTTCTTCGCCGGAAAACAGCTCTCGATTGACCGTTTTCACGATATCAGGCAGCGCATTGACCTTGCCGACGATGCCGGTATCCAACAGATGCGCGCGCAGGTCCTCCATAAACTTAAGCACCTCGGGTTGCTTGAACAACTGCAGCCGTCCGCTTTCGCTCGCCAGAAACGTCATCATCCGGTCCCAAGCGTCCGTCTGCTCCCGCGGCGCCTCGAACAATCGTGTGTCAGCATATAGCTCCAGCTCATCGAGCAGCTTAGCGGGTGACCCGACCGACTTGGCCATAGTCTGCGCCTGCTGCCGCAGTTCCCGCACTACCGAATCGATGGCCTCGATATCGTCGGCATCTTTGGCCACCGAATTCAATCGCGCGACGAGCTGCATCGAAAAAGTCGGCAAATCGAGTTCTCGTTGCTCGGGAGTCAGCGTCAAGTACGCCATGTAGGTTCCCCCGAAGTGCTCGTTTAGCACCTTGTCGGCCACCCGGATCGGATGGTCCTTGGTGAACCAGC
>JBMCIU010000190.1:0-3890 GCA_048616755.1 Verrucomicrobiota bacterium | reverse complement strand
CCCCCGGCGTCGAGGGCGCCGCCCTCTACTCAGCGCCTGGTAAAGGAATTTCGAGCGTAAATCGGCTGCCGGCTTTCGGCGTGCTTTTAACCTTCAAGCCACCGCCGATCAAAGCGGCCAGGCGAGTGGCCAGCGCCAAGCCCAAACCGAGTCCCCCGTGTTCCCGCACGGATGAGGAATCGGCCATGGCAAACGGCTCGAACACAGTTTGCAGCTTGTCTTCGGGGATGCCGCACCCCGTGTCGGTCACCGAGATGCGCAGCACTCTGCCCGAAGGCGCGGCGCTCGCGACCTCCGCCGCAATGCCGATTCGTCCGCGCTCGGTAAACTTGACGGCATTGTCGAGCAAGCAGTCAAGGATTCTTTCAATACGGTATCGGTCTCCTGAGAATGTGCAGGGTCCGCAGGAGTCGTCGACTTCAAGCGTGAGTCCCTTTTGCTCGGCGGCTTCGCGGGTACGATCGGCGGCATGCTCGATCAGTTCATCTGGCCGGATCTCTTCCCGAACCGCATTTTCCGGGCGCGCCATACCTGTAGCGGCGAGTTCGGACAAGTTTGACAGAGTATGCAGCAACAAGTGCCCTGATGAGCGAATCGTTTCAATATAGTCCCTGACCTCCTCGCTCAACTGCTCCCCCAGAGCCAACTCGGCCATTCCCAGTATCCCGTTCAGCGGAGTCCGCAATTCGTGGCTGACATTGGCGAGCAACTCGGATTTGCCGCGCGAAGCGCTTTCGGCCAGCTCGCCCGCCTCGCGCAGTTTGCGTTCGGTTTCCTTCTGGACGGAAATATCAACAAAGCTTTCGACTGTGCACTGCCTCCCCTCAAGTTCGATTGCGACTACCGTTTTGAGCACGGGGCGCCGCTCTCCGGCGCCGGTTATGATAAGACTATCCTCGTTGGGCAAAACTTGTTCGGCGTCATCGAACAAGGATTCGCGCTCAAGCGTCTCGGGGATGAACGCGTCGCACGCCCGCCCGATAATGTCATCGTATCCGACCCCAAGCATTTCGCACGCGACCGGGTTGGCCTCAATAATGGTCCTGTTTTGCGCGTCCACAACAAAAATGCCGGTTTGAATGTGTTCCAGGATGTCGCGCAGGCGTCGCTCGCTTCTGACCAAGGCGGCGGACCGGCGATGGACAAGCTCTTCCAGATGCTCGCGGTACTCCAGATTTTCGGCATCCAAACGCTTTTTTTCCTTGATCAGATATCGGAGTCGCGCCGCGCGCACTACAGAATGGAGCAGCGATTCGCGCCCGACTGGCTTGGTGAGATAGTCGCAGGCCCCGGCTCGAATGGCTTCCGCCGCGGTGTCGACTGTGGGCATGCCCGTTATCATAACCACCTGCAAATCCGGGTCCCGCTCGCGAATTGCCCTCAGTAAAGCCACACCCGACATGCCCGGCAGCACTATATCGGAGACCACCACCCCGTAGTTGCCCGTGTCCACCGCATCCAGAGCGGACTGCGCATCTTTCGCGCAGTCCGCCTCGTATCCGGATTTGCGCAGGAACGATTGAACCACGGATCGGATACTGCGTTCGTCGTCAACGACGAGTACGCGCACGTCCGTTGCTCCTTGGTGCTGGTCTGTCATATTTTGCCTTCATCCAGTCGGAATTTTTCTTCTCGGCGTTTTGGTCGTTCGCAAATTTACTCGCAGGCGTGTTATAGTACAGACTAGGTAGTCGAGCAAACCGGCCGTACCTGCTCAATTGACTGAAAACGACCTCGTTGCGAGTCGCAGAAAAAACGCTGCCAGCCTATCCGGGCGTGAAAAATCACTTTGGCGCAAACCCCGAAAACCCCGTCGGCTGAAGGTTCATCGATTCGGCCAAATACCGTATACTATACCTTGAGAAAGGAAAAGTCTATGATCGAACTCCAACAATACAGCCGCTGGCATCGAGAATTCGCCCAGGACAGCAATGTGACCGCCGTCCAATTTCTCGGACCCGCCAGCCAAACGACAACCCGCCCAACATTTTCGCACCAACCAACTCGGTTCGCCTATGACCGACACGGCTATGAAACCATCGAAATCGACGGTCCCATTCGCCCCGCCGTGCGCTTCACTCCCACATCAGAGGGCGACTACAGCTGGTCAGCCGTCACCGAATCCGGCGCCACCGTCGAGTCCGGCATCCTGAGAGTCACGCCCGCCGAGCACCCGGGGTACGTGCAAGTCAGCACACTCGACTCGCGCTACTTTGCATTCACCAACGGCGATTCCTACTGCCCCGTCGGAATCAACGTCTGCTGGCCAGTCTACTACGAACTTTCCAAGGGCACGGAGTTCGAAACCACCGCTGCCCGCGCCACACTGGGTGTCGAAGACTTCCGGCGCTGGTTCGAGGCATTGGCCGCGGCCGGCGGCAACTTCACCCGGATATGGTGTTCGGCGCCGGCGCTGAACACCGAAACCGAACGCGCATCCGTGCTTGACCTGTCCCAGTTCGCTCGGCTGGACGCCATTGTGGAGATGGCTCGACAGTACGACATTCGCCTCAAACTCTGCCTCGAGCATTTCCGCACCATCGAGCCCGGCTCGCCGTATCACGCCTTCCGACGCACACACCCCGCCTTCGGCAAGGAAATTCACGCTCCCGACGGTGCCCCCGGCCCGGCAAACATCCAGGAATGGTTCACCTCGCCGCGCTGGCGCGATTTGTGGCTTAAGAAAGTAGATGCCTACACCGCTCGCTACGGCGACGATCCCACCGTCATGTGCTGGGAACTGTGGAACGAAATCAATGCTTGCAAAGTCAGTGACTGGGCGGCGCCGCGAGACTGGACACAGGCCATGCTCCCGGAACTGAAGAAGCGCTCGCCACGCAACCTCGTTGTCAACTCCCTGGGCAGCTTCGACAGCGAAAACAAAGTGCCCAATTACACTGACTTCCACATGGACGAAATGGAATTTCAGCAGGTTCACCGCTACCTGGACCAGGGGGCGTCGCTGGCGGTCTGCCACACCGATCCGGTGGAACTGTCGCGTGACGCCGTTCGCCGAACCCGCCGCCCCGACCGTCCCATCCTCCTGGCCGAAACGGGCGCGGTCAACGACAACCACACCGGACAATTCCGGTACTACCGCGTGGACCATGCCGGGCTGCTGCTGCACGATTTCATCTTTGCCCCCTTCTTCGAGGGCGCCGCCGGCTGCGGGCACTCCTGGTTTTGGGAACACTACATCGAGCCCCACAACCTTTGGCATCAGATCAAACCCATGCGCGAACTCGTCGACGGCGTGCAACTGGACGCCGAGGGCTTCCAGCCCGTTGACCTCTCCACCGACCAAGCCTGGCTGCTGGCGTTGGCGGGAAAATCGCACATCCTGCTGTGGGCTCGCAATCGCGCCGACCGATGGGACCACGTGCTGCGAGACAACATTGCACCTGCCCCCGTGCCAACAATTCGGCTGGACCTCTCCGACCTGGGACTCCAGAACGGCTCGGCAACCCTGATCAACACGTGGAGTGAAGACGGCTGCACGAGCGCCAATCCGCTCCCCGTCTCGAACGGAATCCTCCCCCTACCCAGCTTCACACATGGCCGCGCCGCGCGAATTCGACGCAATTGATTGTTGACGTTACTGGAATTGGATATCGGGATCTGCGTAGGTTCATGAGTATTTGAAGGCAGATTGTCAGTCAACTGCTCGGCCCATTTGCGCGATCCGACGGCGGCAGTAACGAGTAATCCCCCGGTCACCCAGTCCCAAGGGGGCGATAAAGCGATCCAGCCCCAAAGGGGCGAAATCTATAAAGCCAGGGGCAACGCCCCTGGACACAGGACACAAAACACCGAGCCCTGAAAGGGCGACAAAAACATCAGAGTTCTTGACCTCTTCTGCTTGAATAGAGTGTTTTGCCGGAAAATGGCAG
>JBMCIU010000189.1:0-3913 GCA_048616755.1 Verrucomicrobiota bacterium | reverse complement strand
AGACGACTGACGTGCACGGCTTTGTGGAGCACGGCGATGAGGGGCCAAAAAGCGGCGGATGGCTCCGGGTCGCCGCGGCGCTGCGCTCCGAACGCCAAGCGGCCGGCGCGGAAAATACCCTGCTCATCGACTGCGGCGACGCCGTGACCGGATCCCTGTCCGCCGCCCTTACCCGCGGCAAAATCGGCATCGCAATGCTTCGCGAACTCGACTACGACGTATGGGTCCCGGGCAACCACGAGCTGGATTACGGCGCCCGCAGACTCCGACAGTTCTGCAAAACTCTAAGCGACCAAACCCTCTGTGGAAACATGGTGCTGCATCCCGACAGCAAGGATGCGTACTCCGCACCCGCATGGCGTCTCTTCAAGCGAGCAGGCTGTCGGATCGCCGTCATCGGAGCGAACTCCGCATTCCTCGACAACTGGCTGTGGGGTCGCGACCGACGAGACTTCAAGATTGAACCCGCCGTCGACATGCTGCGCCGAATCCTGCCAACCATCCACGCGCACCGACCCGACGTTATCATCCTCGCCGCTCACCAGGGATGGTATCCCGTCGGAAAGGACAGCCGAAGCGTCAACGAAATCGAGACCATCGCCACACGCTTTCCGGAAATCGACCTCATTCTCGGCGGCCATACCCACCGCGAACGCGCGGGAATCCCCCTCAATCCCGGCACTTGGCACGTCCAGGCAGGCGCGCACGCCAACGGATACGCCCGCATACGCATGAAGGTCGACACCGAGAACCAGCGTGTCCTCGATGTCGAATCGGCATTCATCCCCGTGCGCGGCCGCCCCCCCGACAAGCAATGCCAAAAGGCCGTCGCCCCCTTTCTGGCCCAATCGCGCACCGCCCTCGAAACCCCCGTCGGCATTGCGAAGTCGGCCGTACGGGCCGACGGACGCGCCGGCTTCGGCAGTGCCACCGCCGAGTTGCTGTGCCGCGCCATTGCGGAGTCCGCAAACGCCGACGTGGTGATTCACGGCAAGCTCTCCCAATACAGCCTCGCGCCGGGACCGATCACCGAACGCGACCTGTTCGGTCTGGTTCCCTACGAAAACGGCATTGGCGCGGCACTGCTTACCCGCGCCGAACTGCAAACCATCCTGACGGAACAGCGCGACCAACACGACTCGTATGCATACTGCGGAGTCTGGGGGGCTCGCCTGCGATGGCTCGAAAACGGCGGCGTCTCCGAAGTGCGCGTCGAAGCCGACGGCGTTATCGGCGCCGACGGCCAACGACGCTACCGTACCGCCTTCAACAGCTATACCCTCGCAAGCGGCGGCGGACGTTTTCCGGAACTGCGACGCATCACCCGCAAACCCCAAGCTCAACTGATCGAATGCGAACAGGAGACCCGCGACGCCCTCCGTCAATACATCCGCGCACACTCCCCCATCACCATCACCCCCGAACCATGGATCCAACGCTGACAATGTACGGCCCCATACCCTACCGCATAGAGATCATAACCTTGAAGAATTGTCCCCGGAAAATTATCCGTGTTCATCCGTGTTCATCTGTGGTTAAACAAAAACGAAGCGCTAGGTTCTTAACTTGAGACTACCGGAGTATTTTTCATGAACGAGCGCATTGGAGGCTTCATCCTAGCGGCGGGCGAAGGACGGCGACTGCGGCCCGCGACATTCGAGTGCCCAAAGGCGCTGATTCCCTTTTGCGGCATTCCTCTGCTCGAATTGATTGCATCTCGGCTGCGGCGCCTGGAACTTTCGGCACATGCCCTCAACGTCTGCACCGAAGCCGAGCGGGTGGCGGCTGCCGCCGAGCGCTGCGGCGCCGACCTGGGCTTTAGCCCGCGGATTTCACGCGAGCACAGCTTGCTGGATACCGGCGGCGGAATTCGGCAAGGCGCGCGGCATCTGCCCAACTGCGACCATATCCTCGTTCACAACGACGATATCATCCTCGATTTTGACCTTCTATCCCTGATCCGCCGCCATTTGTCCACGGGCGCCGCAGCCACTCTGCTGCTGGTCCCCGCTCGCGGGCCGCGCACCGTCGACATCGAATCGGACGGACGCATTCGCGATTTCCGTCTCCCTCCCGGAACGGGCGAATACACCTTCTCCGGAGTGCACATTCTCCGCCAAGATCTGCTGGACTGGCTTCCCGACCGACCGATTTGCTCGATTATCGAAGCTTACGAGCACGCCTTGAAGGCCGATCTGCCCGTAATGGGAATGCCGCTGACGGCCGGCGATTACTGGGCGGATTTGGGAACTTCTCGGCAGTATGTCCGCGCACACGGCGAGATCATGGACTGCCCGTTGCAGCATGATCCGCTTCTGCGCTCCGCTCAGTCTGAACAGTCGCGCAGACGAAACGACCTCGAACAGTCCGGGGTACTCTGCACCGGTGCGCTGGGACTGGGCAGCAACATTCACGTCCCGCCGGGTAGCCACTTGCACAATGCGGTCCTCTGGGACGGCACGCACCTGTCGCGCTCACTGCTCTACGCCGACGGCATAATCTCCGGCGGCACAGTGCCCCCGCTACCCTCCCTCACCCCGTCCCGGACCCCCGATCCGCGATTGCTGCGCACCTTGGGCCTGACAGTCGACTCCCCCAAAAAAAACGCAGGCGCGCAACCCGCCGCAAGCATCCGCCCGCTCCAAAAACGCGGCAGCGCACGCATCTATGCCCGTCTTTCCAACGGACAACAAACCTGGATTTGGTGCGCCTACAATCCCGAACGCCGCGAAAACGCCGCCGCTCCAGCCATCGCGGACTTTCTAAAGCGACTAAACATCAACGTTCCCGACATCCATCTGCACCTTCCGGACACCTGCGAAATGGTCTGCCGCGACCTCGGGCAACGCGACCTGCTGCACGAACCGCGCAACCGCCAACCCCAAATTCTACGCAAAGTCGTCAAACAAATCGCCAGACTCCACGTGCTGGGACCCCAAGCGCTCGACCTCGAAGAACTCCCCCTTCAGCGCAGCTTCACAAAAGGACTTTACGACTGGGAACGCGACTACTTCCGCAGGCACATCCTGGAGACGCTCCTAGAGCGCACCGATCTCTGGCCGCCGGCAGCAAGGGAATACTGCGAACTGCGCACACAGCTGCTGCAAACTCCGCAGGTCCCCATTCACCGCGACCTCCAGAGCGCCAACATTATGATCCACAACGGCGACCCTTTTCTCATCGATTTCCAAGGCATGCGCCTGGGATGCGCCGCCTACGACCTGGCATCACTGCTCTATGATCCGTACCAATCCTTCCCCCGCGAACTCCGCAACCGCATTTGGCGACATTACCGCGAATGCGTGCGCGCACTGGGCGGCGCCCCGCCGGATTCCGACATGCTTCCTCGCGCCGCCATTCAAAGGCTGATGCAGGCGCTTGGCGCCTTCGGCAAACTGTGGCTGCAGGACGGACTGAACTCATACCGTCCCTACATCAAAAGCGGACTGAGCATGCTGCAAACCGCCGCGCAAGACGCCAAAACCATGCCGGGATTCGAACGCCTGACCGAACAAGCCCGTACAGCATTCCGCGAACACCCCGGGCGCCAATACCCGCAAGCCCGGCACCAGAGAGAATTTTGAGGTGAACAATTACCGGTAGCCGTTCATGGTTTCCGGAAATCCGTGTTCATCCGTGTTCATCTGTGGAAAAACAAAAAACAAGGGAACCACGGATGGACACGGATGGACACGGATAATAAGCAAAAGACGGTACCCTTCACGGGAACAAAGAGCAAACGGGTCAGAGTTCCACCTTAAGACGGCAGTGGCAGCGAAGCTTCAGCGAGCGGACGGACGGCGGTGGCGGGCATACAAAAGACCCCACGGGGCTTGTCCCCGCAGACTTGGCGCGACGCCGAAAAGACCCCACGGGGCTTGTCCCCGTGGTGAATAGGATCATAATTCCACGG
>JBMCIU010000188.1:0-3968 GCA_048616755.1 Verrucomicrobiota bacterium | reverse complement strand
CCCGATCCCCGCTACTATCGCTGGACCCAATGGATTTTCCTGCAGCTGTTCAATCAGGGCTTGGCCTACCTAGAGGAAGTGCCGGTGAACTGGTGTCCGGCTCTTGGTACCGTGCTGGCCAACGAGGAAGTCATCAACGGGCGCAGCGAGCGCGGCAACCATCCCGTCGTCCGCAAACCCATGAAACAGTGGATGCTCAAAATCACCGAGTACGCCGAACGGCTTCTCCAAGACCTTGACGATCTCGATTGGCCCGAGGGCATCAAGCAGATGCAGCGCAACTGGATCGGCAAGTCGCACGGCGCCGAGGTGGACTTTCCTATCCAAGGCCGGAGCGAAACCCTGCGCGTCTACACCACGCGCCCCGACACGCTCTTCGGTGCAACATATATGGTCCTGGCGCCCGAACATCCCATGGTTGACGCCCTGACTGCCGCGGACAAGCGGGAAGCCGTCAACCGATATCGCGAGGAGGCCAGCCGCAAAAGCGAACTCGACCGTGCGGAGATCGCCCGGGAAAAGACCGGAGTGTTCCTGGGCAGCCACGCGATCAATCCCGTCAACGGCGAGCCGATTCCCCTGTGGATCAGCGACTATGTCCTGCTCAGCTATGGTACCGGCGCCATCATGGCCGTGCCCGCTCACGACACGCGCGACTTTGAATTCGCGCAGACCTTCGACCTGCCCGTGCGCTGCATCCTCGAACCCGAGGCGGAGTCCGCCCAACGCGAAAATATTGATGTCAGCGAGGTTTTGGCCGGTCGCGCCTGCTGGCCCGGCGACGGTACCCTGATCAACTCCGCCAACGATGAATTTTCCATCAACGGGCTCAGTAAAGAAGATGCCATTGCCTCGGTCAACGCCTGGCTGGAGCAGAAGGGGCTCGGCCAAGCCACAGTCAACTACAAACTGCGCGACTGGCTGTTCAGCCGCCAGCGTTATTGGGGCGAACCCTTCCCGGTAGCGCACATGGAGGACGGCACAATCAAACCGCTCGGCGAGGACGAGTTGCCGCTGAAACTTCCCGATTTGGATGATTTCACCCCCTCGGGGACCGGCGAATCGCCGCTGGCCAAAGCAGACGACTGGCTCGACTACACCGATCCGAAAACCGGCAAGCGCGGACGCCGGGAAACCCATACCATGCCTCAGTGGGCCGGTTCCTGCTGGTACTACCTGCGATACATTGATCCCGCCAACGACGATGCCCCCTGGGATCCGGACAAGGAACGATACTGGATGCCCGTTGACCTTTATGTGGGCGGCGCCGAGCACGCCGTTCTGCACCTGCTCTATGCCCGCTTCTGGCACAAAGTGCTTTACGACCTCGGGCACGTCTCAACCAAAGAACCCTTCCAGCGCCTGGTCAACCAGGGAATGATCCTGGGCATGTCCTATCGCGATGCGCGCGGCGCGCTCGTGCCCGCAGACCAAGTTCGCGAGGAGGACGGCAAACATTACCACACCGAAACCGGCGAGGAACTCGAGGAAGCCCCGGCCAAAATGTCCAAGTCGCTGCGCAACGTCGTCAATCCGGACGACATCATCGGCCAATACGGGGCGGACAGCTTTCGCCTGTACGAAATGTTCATGGGACCGCTCGAAGCCGTCAAACCCTGGCAGACCTCCGGGGTGGACGGCGTGTACCGCTTTCTCCATCGCGTCTGGAAAATGATCGTCGGTCCGGAGGGCGGCATCCATCCGGCCATCAACGACGAGCCGCTGCCGCGACCCCGCGAGCGCCTGCTGCACCAAACCATCAAAAAAGTCCGCGAAGACACCGACACGCTCAACTTCAATACCGCCATAAGCCAGCTCATGGTCTTCATTAACGAATTCGCCAAGACCGAGCCGCGCAACCGGGGCGCCATGGAAATCTTCGTGCTGCTGCTTGCCCCCTACGCTCCCCACATCGCCGAGGAGTTGTGGTCAATCCTGGGGCATCCCGACACGCTCGCTTACCAGCCCTATCCCCAATACGACGAGAACAAGCTCCTCGAGGCGGAAACCGAAATTCTCATCCAGGTCAACGGCAAACCCAAGGCACGCGTCAACATGCCCGCCGACGCCGACCAGGAAACCATGAAACGCATCGCCCTGGACAACCCCGACGTCCAGGCCGCCATTGCCGGCGCCGCAGTGCGCAAAGTCGTCGCTGTGCCCGGTCGTCTCGTCAACATCGTTGCCAAAGGATAGATAAGCCATGATACTCACCGAGACCTCCTGGGCCGGCATCGGACTGGCGGGCAATCCATCCGACGGCTGCTACGGCAAAGCCCTGGCCGTGCCGGCCGCCAATTACTCCGCCGAGGTGACCCTCTACGAAAGTCCGGAAATCAACCTGGTCCCGACTCTTCAGGACCACTCCACCTTCTCGGATCTGGACGAAATGTCCGAGGATGTCGAAACATTCGGTTATTACGGCGGCGTCCGCCTGCTCAAAGCCGCCGCTCGAATCTTCCTGGAACACTGCCAGGAGAACGGCATTGCCCTCCCCGACCGCAATTTCACCGCGCGCTATTCATCCTCCATTCCCCGCCGAGTCGGCCTCGCTGAATCCAGCGCGGTCGTCACCGCCATGCTGAAGGCGCTTGTCCGCTTTTACCAGGTCCCCGTCGAACAGGAGCAGCTGCCGCGCCTGGCCTGGATCACCGAACGCGAAGAATTGGGCATTCCCTGCGGACTCATGGACCGTGTCATGCAGACGTACGGCGAACCCGTCTTCATGGACCTAAACCACGAAGACATACAGCGGGAGGGCCATGGAACTTATCAGCTTATCCCGCGCGACCTCATCCCCCCCCTCGTCCTGGCCCTGCCCGACACCCCCCGACCCACCGGGCAAGACTACCACCGAACCCTCGGCATCCATGCCCAAGAAGGCAACGGCGAACTCATCGAAAGTATGGACAAATTTGCGAACTTCGCCGTGCTGGCGCGCGACGCTCTTTTGGCGGGCGATCTTGACACACTGGGTGCGGTTATGGACCAGAACTTCGACCTGCGTCGCAGCCTGTTTCCCGTGCCCGAAACCGAAACCGCCGTCGTACAAGCCCTGCGCAAGCTGGGGATCCCCGCCAAACTTGCGGGCGGCAGCGGCACCGTCGTGGGACTCTGCCGGCACGAAAAATCACTGGAGTCAATGGCCGCTTCACTCCAACCACACGGGTACTGCGCGCAATTTCTCGCGCTGCCGGAACCATATTAGAATCATGCCAACTGTCCGCAAAGCCGTTATTCCCGCCGCAGGTCTGGGCACCCGTTTTCTCCCCGCCTCGGCGGCCGTGCCCAAGGAAATGCTGCCCCTCGGCAATCGACCCGCCTTGGAATGGATCATCGAGGAAGCCCTCGAGGCCGGCGTGACCGAAATCATCCTAGTCCTCAGCCCCGACAAAGCTGCCGTCCGTCGCTACTTTGACGGCCACCCCGAGCTGATTGCCGAGCTGGAACAGAAAGGCAAAACCAGCGCCGCCAACGCTCTCCGCCGCAGCGCCGACATCGGTCGCCATCTGCGTTACGTCATTCAGGACTCCCCGCAAGGGCTGGGGCACGCCGTGGGCTGTGCGGAGGCTGCAGTGAACGACGAACCGTTTCTCATCCTGTTGGGTGACGCGCCGATCCTTGGAGACTCGCCGTCCGCCGCTTTATGCCGAGTGTTTGAAGCGCACGCAGGCGCCGGGGTTCTGGGCGTGCAGCGAGTTCCCCCGGAAAAAATTCGGGACTACGGCATTGTCGGCGGAACGCCCCTCGACGAACACACCACCCGCTTGACCGCGATGGTTGAAAAACCCGATCCCGCCGACGCCCCCGGCAATCTCGCCATCAGCGGACGCTATCTGCTGACTCCGCAAATCTTCGATCACCTGCGTCGGGGAGAACGCGGAAAAGGAAATGAAATCCAGCTCACCGACGCTATGGCCCGCCTTTTGCACCACGACACCCTGTTCGCACACACCTACGCCGGCACC
>JBMCIU010000187.1:0-3970 GCA_048616755.1 Verrucomicrobiota bacterium | reverse complement strand
ACCCGCCAGGAACGCTACTGGAACGGCGATGAATAAAACTCCGCGCCGACAAGCCTGCACCTCCGGCATTCCATTTGGAAAACTCAAGGCTCAAGAAGCTCAAGCCAGGTCACTTTATGCTTGACTGGAGCGTTTTGCAGGAAAACGTGACGGCACCTTAATGTCGAATGTTGAATCCTGACAGTTGAATCGTGCGGTAACGCTCAGTTCAAAAGTCATTAGTCAAATTTTCGACGATTCCAGTTAATCCGAGTTCGCAACCCGAATAGAGATCAAGATTGCGGAGGTTTGGATTCGTCCCTCTCTGTTCGAAACCCGGCTATTTTTCGGTTTCCGGATTGAACCATTGATCCCAGGTGGGGGCGAGAAAAGCCGGGATCCCCCGAACATCGAGATCCAAGTCGATCACCAGATTTCTCGCTTCGTCGTCCGCGGGGAAGAACCGGGTCGAACTGCCGACACCGACGGAAAAGTGCCAAATTTTGCCGTCCATCCCCGGCGGCACCGTGACCGTGGCACTTTGTTGCGTTCCGTAGAGGCGCGCCATGGTGCGATCCGGAGTGTTGATGTCGATTGCGGCCACATCCCCCGGATTGCCTGTATTCATGCGCACCTCAAAGCTGAAGGTTCCTTCCGGGACACGGAAGTACCAATGCCGCCGCGCGCCGGCCTCGAGTCGAAATTGCTGCCAATCGTCGTCGGTGTCCGCGCCCTCGAGAACGACTGGCGTGCCGGGATAGGTAAAGGCCCAGAAACGTTCGACATTATCCACTTCGATGTACCGGACTCCCTCGAAGGCCATGGTGTGCTCGAAGATATTGTTATGCCCCAGGGGATTGGTTTCCAGGGTTTCGAGCACGTTGTCTTCGGTGTCCAGCACGCGGACTTCCGCGATGTTTTTTTCCGCCGGATCGCGCGGCACATAATCGCAGATATGCAGGGTCAAGTCGCGCCCTTCGGGGTTGGCCAGCGCGAAGCGCGTGGGCGGGCGGAGATGATTCGAGGCATTGTCGCCCAGCGACGGAGCGGCCATCCAGTCCTTGCGTCCGCCGGATGCGCCGGGCATCCAATGCGCGAAATGCGGCCATTTTTCCGCGCCGTCCTCGGGCAGTTTTTTGCGGACATAAGCGGTTTCCTCATAGAGTTTTGGGGAGGATGGTTCGTCGGTTTCGGGGTTAAACCACTGTTCGGGGCTCGCTGCGAGGTAGGGGGGAACCCCTTCCAGGGCAACGGGGAAGTTGGACCAGATATGCGCATCTCCCATCTCGATTTCAAGACTCCAGAGACGTCCGTCGCTCCCCGGTTCGACAACGATGTGGCGCAGCTGTTCGAGGTCATCGCGGTCGCGCCCCCAGATAACCTCTCCGTCACGAACCATGGGGTTGGGGTTATCCCAGAGCATGGCCATACGCTGCCCCTGGGGCGAGCGGACGGTCAGGCCGTGGTCTTCGCGTTGGGAACGGCCTTTGTGCCCCCAGGTCAAGACGGAAAAGTATTTGGTATCTTCAGGCACGTAGAAGTACCAGCGACGCGGCACAATCGGGGTGGTGGTAAAAGCGCGATCCCGGCTGGCGGATGCCACGGCCCGCGGCAGATTCGTGCTCAGACGCCAGTAGTTCAGTCCGTGGGCGCTGACGCGCACGGTGTAACGTCCCTTGCCGGCCGCGGGCACTTGGATCCGTGCTCCCCTTTCATGGGTTTCAACGCTGGTTTTAAGCACTTCCTCGCCATCCGGACCGTTGACGGTTACTCCGATTTTCGGACTGTTCCAGCGGGTACCGGGTTCAAAAACCCAGTTGTAGCGATGCAGCGTGACGGTGAACGATTCGCCCTCGGTGTTCAACAGATGCACATCGGTCGTGCCACTGGTCAGGTAATGCCCGAAATCGCCGATCCAAGCGCCGTTTGCCGGGGGGAACGGTATCCGCGGCGTCCGCAAAACCTGGGCGATGGCGGCACTGAAGCGCGGAACGTCCTGAGGCAGGCGTGAGGTGATGATGTTACCGTCGCTGACGACCGGCTCATTGCGGTATTCCGCTCCGGCTTCGGTCAGCTCGTCGCGCACGTCGAAATACTCGCGGTCCTCGACGACCACGCAGGTGGCGCGCCGTCCATCGAGCACACCGGCACTGATCAGCACTTGGGGACCGTGACAAATTGCGGCCAGGGGCTTGCCGGAGGCCGCAAAGGCACGCACGAACTCCAGGACCGCATCGACCTGGCGCAGCTTCTTGGGCGAGTTCCCGCCCGGGATGACAACCGCATCCAAGTCATCGACCAGCTGCGGCTGGTCCACGGTTCGTTCAATCGTGTAGCTTTGCTTTCCGGATTTGACCTCGCCCGCTTCAATCCCGATCGGCAGCACTGTTGCCCCGCGTTCGCGCAGGTACTCGATGGGGCCGCGGGTCTCGCCGCCGTGAAATCCGTCGGCGATCAGCACCCCGACGGTTCGTCCGTCCAGCTCGCTCCCCGCATCGGCCTCGGCCAGTCCGGCCGCGGTGGCTACAAGAAAACTCACTAGAGCAATTAGGCCTTTGTGTCGCATGATTCATCTCTCCTGTTGTTTGTCTTGCTGCTCGCATCCGATCAAGCCGGCATTGAACATGCGCAGGATCATCTGTGCGATATGCCCGCTGGTCGGCGCGATGGTCACGTCCGTGCCGGGTACCGGCACGACGGCGTCGCCGTACTCCCAATGCTGGTCGATCAGCAGTTCGTCCGCTTCCCGAATCGGCTTGGTGTGCTCGTCGCGATAAGTCGCCAGACTCCAAACCAAGGTCGCTCCCGCCTCGCGCGCATCGTCATGCCACGTGCCGTAATTATTGCCTTGGTAGCGGTGGTCGTAGCCGAGACAAAACACGAAATCGCCTTCCTCCAAGGTATACCGGTCATCCTGCTTGTGCCAGTTTTTATTCAACTTGGTCAGATATTGCGGACTTTTGGCATACTTAACCTGATCCTGAACGACCGAATGTCCGTGAACAAAGGTGTACAATTCCTTGCCTGCCTCGCGCGCCTGCCAAGCCAACTTGACGGCCTCAAGCATCTTGCCGCGTTCATTGGTGTAAAAGGCTTCGACGTTTTCCCGCAGGCGCTTGAGGAACAAGCGGCCAAGTTCACCGGCGGCAACGGGCTTGACCGGCTCATCGTAAAATTTCTGCCCCTTGAGCTTTTCCGCCCGCTCTTTGGCACCCGGGATCGCATAGCTTTCGTGCATGACCGGCATTTTCCCGTGCCGCGTGCAGGCGGCGACAAACTCGGCGGTCCACGCCCAGAGCGCCGCCATGGAGGCCACCGGCGTCGTCGGCGCCAGCCGTTCGCCCTCGGCCATCTCGAACAGCCCTTCGCCCTCCGCACTATGAACCGCGAACGACGCCTGCATGGGCATGCCGTCCTCGCGAGCGCGATCGAGCAAATGTTGCGGCCCCATGACAACCACAAAGGCATGCTCGACATCCAACACCTTGCGGGCATCGCGCAGGTGTTTGTCATAGCGGTCCTCGCGCAGTGCGAACAGCACGATTTGCGGGTTATCCTTGGACAGCTTCAAATAGTTGGGCGGGTACCCCCACTTCAACGCCATGATGCCGCCGCTGCGGCCGCAGGCCTCGGCCAGCACACCATAGTCGCCGGCGGCGGCAATTCCCCAGTCGCCGGTGACGTATTTCTCCGCCGCCGCCTCGGCTGCCGCCGTGATTGACGGCATGTCCTCTGCAAGCGCCTCGATGTTGCCCACAGTCCACTGGTTGTACGCGTCCAACGCCTCCTCGGCAGACGCAGGCGCCTCAACCGCCGCGGATTCGAATGAGGCAAGCGACAGAACGGTCCCCAGAAGAGCCACACGCGCGCCGTGTGAGCCGCAAAGGGCAAACTGTACCAAACCCGCCTGCGGACGAGCAAACATACGAAACTTGGCAATGACTGCTGACGATAACATCTTAATGGTGCTCCTTATTGGAATATTCCGGCA
>JBMCIU010000186.1:0-4010 GCA_048616755.1 Verrucomicrobiota bacterium | reverse complement strand
CTCCGGCAGGAAAGCCGGAGGTACGGGACTCCGCCTGGAAAGGCGAAGCTACGGGACTCCGCCTGGAAAGGCGAAGCTACGGTTCTTGTGTTCCCAATTTCCTCGTATTCAGGACTCCGATTCGGAACTGTCGCTCTGCTTCGCTTTGGGGTTAGTGTCGTCTTTGCCGCCGCCGGTTTCCTCGCGCAGCTCGTCGCGTATCCGGGCGGCTTCCTCGTATCGCTCTTCGCTGATGGCCTTTTCCAGTTCGGCGCGCAGTCGGTCGGTGTGGTTGAGCGGCACGGGCGGAGTGCCTTCTTCGCCGGTTTCCTCGTTGGATTCCATGGTTACGCCGGCCTCGTCCATGACCGATTCGGCCACGAGGATGGGGGCGTGGCAGCGCAGGGCGAGGGCGACCGCGTCGCTGGGGCGGGAATCAATGTCGAGTTTGCGTCCTTCGAAGGTCACGGCCAGCTTGCCGTAGAAGGTACCGTCGCGAAGTTCGCACACTTCCACATGGTCCAGCCGCCCCTCCAGGGCGTCCAGCAGATTCTTGATCAGGTCATGGGTCATGGGTCTCGGTGTGTCGACCTTGTTGATGAACAGGGCGATTGACTGAGCCTCGGGCAGACCGACAAAAATGGGCAGTGTGCGATCGTCCGTATCACCTTTGAGCATGAGCACGAATCCGACATTGGACACCGATAGACTGTCGAGTTTTACAGGTATCATAAATCGTAGCCTCCTTGTTAAGCTGTGAGGACGCTTGCTGCGAGCCGCTTATATTTGGGTTTGCGCGCAATTCGCCAACGAATCCGTTGGCGCTTGCGGGTTCAATGATTACTGTACACCCATCTTAACGAAATTGTTCCGACCGCTCCCGAATTTGACGAGCAGGCGTGGAATCGTCTGTCTCCGCCGCCTTGTTGCAGGCCGCCTGCAACCTGAATCGACATAAAACTATAGTCACACCATAGTGCTGCATGTTCTTAAAAAAAATGCGGATGGCGCTAGGCGCATCCTTATACTTGGCCTGGGCGCCAGTGGCTTTGCCGCCGCCGAACTGGCCTTGCGCGACGGGCTTGACGTGTGGGTTGCGGACAGCGGCGCCGGCAGCGCTCAGCAGGAGCGAGCGGCCATTTTATCGGAACGCGGCGCCACGGTCCGGCTGGACTGGACCCCCGCGATGTCCGCGCCGCCCGCGGCACAGATTGTCATCAGCCCCGGCATTTCACCGGACAGTGCGTTGGGACAACTGGCGGAGACGGCGGATTGCCCGGTCCTGAGCGAGCTGGAGTGGGGATATCGGCATTGTCAATGTCCCGTCCTGGCCGTCACGGGGACCAACGGCAAAACCACGACGGTGGAAATGGTCGCGCACTGTCTGACTCAAGCGGGGTGGACTGCGCCCGCGGCGGGCAATATCGGCATTCCCCTCTCCCAGGCGGCCCGCAAATCCGCGGGCGCTTCCTGCTTGGTCGTCGAAGTCAGTTCATACCAATTGGAGCGGGTTGAGCGCTTTGCTCCTCTGGCCTCGGCATTTCTCAATCTCTCGGCCGACCATCTGGACCGGTATCCCACAATTGCGGAGTACGCGCGCGCCAAGAGTCAACTGCTGCAGCAGTCCGTCGACTCCCGCGCAGTGGTGCTCCGTGAGGACTTGCGGTCGAACCCTTGGCTGACACCCCATTTGGCGGCGCTCTCGGACCGTCTGGTCACGTTCAGCACCACCGATTCCGCCGCCGGGTTTTTCTTGGACCGCGGGCGAATTGTTCGGCACTCCACCGGCACCGGGCAAGCGCCAACGGACCTGTTGTCCGTGGATACTTTGCGGGTTGCAGGCAAACACAACATAGAGAATGCCATGGCCGCTCTGGCGCTATGCGAGGCCGCGGGGTTGCCTGTCACGCAGGCGGCGCGCCATCTGCAAACCTATGTGCCAAGCTCGCATAGGTTGGAAATTGTCAGTGCCGATCACGGCATTCGAGTGATCAACGACAGCAAGTCCACCAACCCAAACTCGTTGGCGCGAGCTCTCGAGACCGTGGGCGACTCGGCATCGCCGCGTATCCTGCTGATCGCAGGAGGATTGGACAAGAATCTTGATTTCTCGTCGCTCTCCGAGCTTTTGCAGGCGACAGTCCGACAGGCATTTCTAATTGGTACCGCGCGCTATCGGCTGGCGCGACTTTGGCGGGGAACAGTTCCCTGTCGTTGTTGTCAGTCATTAGAGAGTGCGGTCAAGGCTGCCCTTGATGTTTCGCGTCCCGGAGATACTGTGTTGCTGTCGCCTGGTTGTGCAAGCCAAGACATGTTTGCGAATTACGCGGAACGCGGTACAGTATTTTCCAATTTTGCACGAAGGAGAATTTTAGAATGAAACATGTGATCGATTCGAACTCAACGCCCCGTCCTCTACCAAACACTTCTCTGCTGATGAGCGCATGTGCCTCCATGCTCTTTTTGGCCGGCTGTTCGGGTTTCATGGGCCCCGACGCCCGTATGGGCAGGCCCGATCCGCAGTTGCTTTCCTCACGCGGCGGTCAACTCCCGCAACCCGGAACTCTCGGCGCCAAAGAACCGTCCGCCGCCGGCCGACAGGCATTTTCTCCGCAGGAACCATTTGAACCCGAAATGCCGGGTACGTCCTCCGAAACGGAAAATCCCTACGTGACCAGTATTGAACCATTGGATGACGACTTCGACTCGTCCCCGGAAATGGACGAGGACCTTGGTGATTCTCCGCCGATACGCGAGCAGGATATGGACGAGGACGCGCACGAAGACACAGAGGACGAGGAGCGGTTGCCCAGCCCGCCGGAGACCGAGCCCGCACTGAGCCACCGTGTCCAAAAAGGCGAATCGCTGTGGACCATTAGCCGCAAGTACGACGTCTCCGTTGACGAATTGGCATCCTACAATGACATGGACAAGGACGACGTTTTGCGGGCCGGTGTCGCTCTCGACATTCCGCCGGGAGGCACACCGCCCGCCGACGGTCAGGAAACGGCACCTTCCACGCGGGATGACCGAAGCCGCGATACCGAATCTTCGGCGCCGTCCAACGGCTCATCCGCCGCCACACCCGATGCCGAAAAGGACATCCCGGAGGATGGCAAATATATCGTGCGCAGCGGCGACAGCTTGTGGAAAATTTCCCGCCGCTTCGGAGTCAGTATCGATAATTTGCGCGATTGGAACGACTTGGAATCGGATGTCCTTCAAGTTGGGCGCGTGATTCTTCTCCGCCCCGATGCGGATGAGGACGAGGCCGCTACGGATGATGACATGCGTCCGCCTCGGGGACGAGAAGAGGAGCCTGACTGGGAAGAAAACGAGGAACCGGAACAGCAAACCGAAGGCGACGACGAGGAAGCTGCCGCCCAAGATCGAAACAACGACGATGCGGGGGCAGATGACGATACGGAAACTGTTGACATCCGCGATTTCCCCCAAACGCTTGACCATACCGTGAGCCGCACCGACACACTTAAGAATATCGCCGCGATGTACGAAACCTCGGTTCAGGCAATTAAGCAGGCCAACCCGGGGGTGAAGACCGACGACGACTTGGAGTATGGTATGGAATTGGTTATACCCTTTGAATAAGTTCCCAATATTCCGGCAAGGAGAAGAATGACAACAACAAATACCGCGACCGCCGCTACTCTTGACATGGATTCGCTGGGTCGTCGGTGCGTCGAAATTTGCGAAGAGCGCAAAGCCGAGGATATCCGCCTCTACGACGTATCCGAAACATCCCTGCTTGCGGATACCTTCCTGATTTGCACAGGCAAAACCGCACCCCATATCCGCGCCATTCGCGACCACCTTCAGACCGACTTGGGTGAAAACGGCATTAAGCCGGTACGCGTGGAGGGAACCCCCGACAGCCATTGGACAATTCTGGATTTCGGAACGTTGCTGGTGCACATCCTCAATCCGGAAAAGCGGGAATACTATCTTTTGGAGGAACTCTGGGACAAGGCTCGTATCCTCTACCCGGAAGACAGCGAGGAATGAATTCCAAG
>JBMCIU010000185.1:0-4082 GCA_048616755.1 Verrucomicrobiota bacterium | reverse complement strand
ATGAATGCCAGCAACAAGACGCGACAGCCAACCCGATGGAGAGTGTTGCGGTTCAATTCAAAGCCAACCCGCAGGAGGATGACGATCAGGGCGATCAATCGCAAATCGGGACCGATCGCCAGCAGGTCCGAGTCCAGATGTCCCAGGACTTGGGGTCCGAGCACAACGCCAACAAGCAGCATGCCGATCAGGCCGGGAATCCGGATGCGGCGGAAAACCCAGTCCGCCATGAGACTTAGGATAATGATTTCAGCGATACCGGTCGCCATGACAATTCGGCTCCTTTCAGTCGCTTCTGACCGACAGGAGGGCGAATTGCGACTCCTGCCGACCGGTGTGGTCGTTGCAGGAGTCATTAGCCGGGAGGGCGGTTGGGGTTCGGGGGACTCCATCCCCGATTGCAGGCATTTCGGGTAAGATAGCTCACGTTTCGGCCGCGGCCATTGCGGTTCAGAAAATCCGGCCAGTGACCGGATACGGTCTCTATCGCCGCGCACTGGTGGCCGTCAGGTCCGGATTCGCGATTCATGCGAAGATTGCCTACATCGACGTGAACCCGCGAAAGATGCACCCGATTCGCGAGGAATGACGCCCCAAGTTCACGTTCCTCGGGGATGCCGCCTATGGCGGACATCATTCCGCAACTGAACGTCCCCGCGACGTTGATTTTGCCGCGATGGCTAAGTTCTGTCATTTCCCCTTTTCGGAACGTGTGAAGCGGCGCTCTGTTCTGCCGAAGGTGGTGGATGCCTGGCTGTTGACAGACAGCCGTAGCGAGCTATAATATTCGAGTTCTTGAATATTCGAGATTTCGCATTTTTGGAGGTTGCTCAATGGACAGTTCAGTCGATTATTGCGCAACGGCACAACTGTTGAAGACGCTCGGGCATCCCGTCCGTCTGTCACTGCTGGGCGAACTGGTCAATGGTCCGAAGTGCGTCAGCGACATCCAGGACTTGGTGGATGTTCGGCAGGCCAACGTGTCCCAGCACCTGGCCATTCTCCGCCGGGCGAAACTGGTGACCTGCCATGAGCATGGCAATGTACGCTGTTACTATCTGCTCCGTCCCGAGCTGGTGCGCGAGCTGTTGCAACTCTTCGGGCGCGACTATCCGGTCGTCGAGTGCACGCCTGAAACTGTTCACCGCGCCGCCCGCAAACGGCGGCAACGGGAATCCGGTCAGCGGCGCACCGAGGGCGATACGGTGGCGATGAACTGCCGGACAGGAGCCTGTCCATGAAACTAGGCATGATCATCACCCAGACCGATCCCGAAACCGTGTTCAACGCGCTGCGCCTGGCGCAGTACAGCCTGGAACAGGGCGACGAGGTGCGCATTTTTCTGTCAGGCCGGGGCGTCGACATTGACAAGATCGAGGACCCCACCTTCGACGTGAAAAAACAGGCGCAGCAGGTGCTCGACGCGGGCGGCGAGTTCCTGGCCTGCGGCACCTGCCTCAAACTGCGCAAATCCGAAGGCTCGGAGATCTGCCCGCTGTCCACGCTCAAGGACCACTACGAAATCGTCCGCGATTCAGATCGGCTGGTCACTGTCTGAGCTGTTGGGGAAGGGTATGAATACTCCATTCGACACCATCGCCGGCGACTACGATGCCTGGTACGACGATCCCGTGGGGCGGGCCATCCTGGCGGCGGAGCTTGCCTGCCTGCGACGGCTGGTCGACACCTGCGAAGGACGATGGCTCGAAGTTGGTGTCGGCAGCGGCCGCTTCGCCGCCGGTCTGGGAATCAGCGAGGGCGTCGATCCCGCCGCAAACATGCTCCAGATCGCGGCTCGCCGCGGCGTGCGCACCTATCTGGGCGCGGCGGAGAGCCTGCCGTTCCCGGATGGCAGTTTCGACGGCATCCTGCTGGCCCTGACCCTGTGCTTCATCGACGAGCCGGCGGTGGCGCTGCGTGAATGCCGCCGGGTGCTGACAGGCGATGGTGTGCTGCTCGTCGGCATCGTTCCCGCCGACAGCCCGTGGGGGCGGCGCTATGCGCGCAAGAAGGCCGAGGGTCATCGCATCTACGCATCGGCGACCTTTCGCACCGCCCAGGAGACCATCGCTCTGGTTGAGGCCGCCGGTTTCCACCTGCGGAACGCTGTCAGCACGCTCTTTTGGGATCCGGACGAGCCAGTCGAGTCGCCGCCGCGCCTTGAGGATGGCGCTGACCCTCGTGCAGGATTCGTAGCCCTGGCATTTACCGTTCATACCACTGCCGGAAGCTGACCCCTTCCCTTTCTCTTTTCGCCTTTCCGAAGCCTGTGAAGAAGAGTCAACGGACTTGTGATTGGTTTTCAGAAGACGGATCGGCAGGCGCCGTAGGGGCAATTGGGGATGCAGGCCAGGCACTCGATGCAGCGTTCCTCGATGAATTGAATTTCCCGGGTTCGGGGATCGGCGATTTGGAGTGCGGCGGTGGGGCAGTGCGGCAGACAGTTGCCGCAATGGGTGCAGATGTCGGATTCCCAGCGGAAACCGCGTTTGCCTGCGGAGTTGATCTCGACATCGAATTCGTCGAGGAATTCGAGCGCTTTGTCGATGTTTTCGTCCTTGCCGGTAACGTCGAGGACGAGGTAGCCTTCCTCTTCCGGCGTGACCTTGGCACGAAAAATATTGATCACCAGATCGTAGTCTTTGACCAAGTGATAGACGATGGGTTTCTCGGTCTCGCTTTTGGGGAAGTAGAGATAGAGCTTGCGCGTGGTGGTGCTCATTGGTGCTTGTTCCGTATGTCGAGCGTTGTCATGCCCTGATTAAGGGGTAGTCGCTGGAACGGGCGGTTGAGAGGGAAGTCTCCCCGGTTGATTTCGTCTTTGAGCCGTTCGGCGGCCTCGATGGCCAGCGGGTATGAGGAAAGGGCGCCGGCGGGGATGTCGCGGTTGTTCAGGCGGACGATTCCGGAACGTAGTTCGGCATAGGTCACCGTGCCCAGAGTTCGGCCGCAACGCTGTTGGTAGTCTCCGCCGTAGTCGATGACGGCGGCGTGGATGTCGGCGTCGCGTACGAGTGTTCGCTTGAGGATTTCGGGATTGAGGATGGGGATGGGGATGGCAATGCCGAGTGCCAGTGAGGTTCCGTACCCTTTAAAACTTGCGCCGCGGACGAAGCGGGGCAGCATGCCGCGCATGTCGGCGGTAAGGGCCAGGGTGCCCGCTCCCCCGGCGGGGACGTCGTTGTCCGTGCGCTCGACGGCGGAGCAGTGCTGGGTGCCCTCGGCGTAGACGTGACCGCGCGAACCGGCCAGCCAAACACTGCTGCCGAGGCCGATGGTTTCGTAGAGCGGATCGTTGAGCAGCGGCGACAGCTGACCTGCGGAGGAGTAGGTGAGGTTGCCCATGCGGGGGGCGAGAATTCCCATGTAGCTGTGGACTGTTTGCTCGGAGGTGTTTACGGCCACGTTGTAGTTCTGATAGCAGTTGCGCGGGTTGACCATGGTGGCCTGGTTCAGATCCGCCAGACTGATCTGGGTGCGGAGTTCGCGGCGTGGATAGTCGTCGGTGCCGTAGGACAGCGCGAACAACTGAATTTCGCGTCCGGCCACCAAGTCCTCGATTACGTGCCCGCCGCCGTAGCGGAAGTCGCCCGGATAGTACATGTTGGCCGGGTCGTTGTGACGCAGCTGAGTGGCCCCCAGATAGGCGTCAACCGCGGCGATGCCTGTGTATACGGGCACGTCCTGCAACCATGCCTCGGTCATGCGAATTTTCGGTTGGCTGTGTCCGAAGTTGAGAAAGCAACCCGAGGAACACATGGCGCCGAAGGTGGCGGTGGTGACCACGTCAACTTCGCGCGCGGCGGCGTCCAAACCTTTGCGGTCGACGTAGTCCATGATCTCGTCGGCGGTGAGCACAACGGCGTCGCCCGCCTCGATTTTGCGGTTAATGTCCTCGTAGCTGCGCAGGGTTTCCGGGGTGAAGTCGTTTGGCATGGGGGAGGGAATGTTTCAGGGGTTGGGGCGTATTCTATCGGATGCTGCCGGGTGATGCCGGATGCTCCTGTGAGACTGGTTTCAGTGTTCAGTGTTCATGATTCAAAATTCAGGATTCAGAATTCAAAATTCAAGATTCGGCATTC
>JBMCIU010000184.1:0-4107 GCA_048616755.1 Verrucomicrobiota bacterium | reverse complement strand
ACCCGGCGGGTGTCGAACTGGCGGTTCGGGGTTGGGCTCCTGTGAGACTGGTTTCGGTGTTCAGTGTTCGGTGTTCAAAATTCAGAATTCAACATTCAGAATTCAACATTCAGAATTCAACATTCAAGATTCAGTATTCGTTTTTACCTGGGGGTGTTCGGGTGGAGCGCGCCGACTGGAAAATCGGCGGAACGGGGCTCCGGCAGGAATGCCGAAGCTACGGCCGCGCCGGCTATTTTTTTGTTGGGTTACCCTCGGCGTCGGCGTGGATGACGACGCGGAACCCGGTCTGGATCCAGTTGTCGACCCATGGGGGGTGGGGGAAGCGGTAGGTTGTGGTGTTGTGCCGTTCATCCCAGAGGGCGCTGCCGCCGCGCAGGACCTTGAAGGTTCCGGATTCGGGTCCGTCGGGGTTGGCGTCCGGGGCATTTTTGTAATAGCCGGGATCGTACCAGTCGGCGACCCATTCCCAGACGTTGCCGGCCATGTCGAGGGCACCGTATGGGCCTGCGCCTGCGGGGGCGGTGGCGACCGGATGCATGCCGCGGGCGAGCACGTATTTGTCCCAAGTGCGGCGGGCGACCTTGTCGACATCCCATTCATTGCCCCAGGGATAGAGGCGGGCGTCGGTGCCGCGAGCGGTTTTTTCCCACTGCGCTTCGGTGGGCAGCGAGCCGCCTGCCCAGCTCGCATAGGCCTGCGCGTTGTACCAGTCGGAGAGGGCCGGATAGGCGCCTTCTTCCTGCACCGGCGGGCAAACCTGATACGGCCAGCCGGGAATCTTGATCTTGTCCTCGCGATCGGTGGCTTCGAGGAAGGCGCGGTAGTTTTTGACGGTCACCGGGGTTTTGGAGATCCAGAAACCGTCGAGGTCAATGTCGCGGACGGGCACTTCGTCGCGGTAGCCGTTTTCGCGTCCGCGCTGGAATGTGCCGGCGGGGACCCAGACCATCTCCGAGCCGTCGAGCGGGTTGACCGCTTGTCCGTCGCCGGTAATTTTCAGCGGTTTGGGTGAGCGCTGGGTTTCCGGGGCGTCTTCGTCTACCTGCGCGGCCATCGCCGATTTGGCGTCGACTTCGCGTTTTTCGCCGTTGTCGCGCACGACCAGTTTCTGGTCGGGGAGGTTGCCGTCTTCGTCGGTTTTGCCGTTGGCCTGCAGCAAAATGCGGACCATGGCGGCGCGGTCGCGCGGCCAGACGTCGTAGTCGCCGGGCCAGTTGGGGCGGCGGCGCCAGTCGAAGCGCCCGGCGCTGCTGATCTGCATGTCGCCTTCGGGTGTGATCTGCGAGTCGAGCAGGTGGTAGTCCATATCGAACTGCTCGCCGCTGCTGACCAGGTTGGGCAGCAATTGCACGGATTTCCAGCCGCCTGCGGTTGTGGCGAGTTCAATGACGATGCCGTCGCCGCGGTCCACGGTTATGGTTAGCGGGGCATCCTCGGGCGCATCGCCGAGGCTGTGCGTGATGGCTTCGGCGCGGTAGAGCATGACGGACCCCGGATAGGTTTCGTCGATGTCGGCGCCGCGGACATGAATGCGGGTGGCGGCCGGATTCGGCATGCGCAGCTCCCATTGACCGCCCGCCGGAACCGCTTTTTTGACGTTCGGGAAACGGCGTTTGACGAGCAGGCCGTTGCTGTCGGGCAGGGCCATGACGCTGCGCTCCATGATGTCCGGCCGGCCCCAGGACCAGAAGCCGCCGCCGTAGAGCGCCCTGGTGGCAACGTTGTCTTCGGCGTGTTCGTCGAGCCGCTGAATGTGGTTGCGGGCCTTGAGCACGTCGGTGTAGCCGTCGCCGGCGAACAGATCGTCATCGGTGGGGTTATGCAGCAGGCTGACGATGCGCCCGCGATAGTTGGGGACGACATCGGCGCGCAGTTCGCCCGCATCGATCTCGTAGATGCGCCCGCCCGCCCGGCGTTTGAACCAGTCTTCTTTGCGGCGGTCGTCGGGCATGGCGCGCTGGATGCGCTCGGGCATGTCGGCGCGCCCGCCGGGAACGTACCAGGGGGTGTCGTCGGCAGGATTTGTGACGCGGGCGAACCCTTCGGCTTCGCGGACTGCGTCGATGATGACGGGATCAAGGGCGCGTGCACTGGCACTGTCGAGGTGTTTTTTGAAGACGGGATTGTCTTCCTGGGCGGCGGCCGCGAGCGCCTTGTCGAGCACGGCGGCGAGCTGTTCGACAGCATCGATGTTCAGAAACTTGCGCCGCATGTTTACCGACCAGGCGCTCCAGCGGATCAGACCGCCGGGGGCATAGTAGCCGCTTTCCCGGCGAATACGGTCGGAAAGCTCAAGGTACTCGCGGATGAACGGCGCCGCCTTGGTGCCGTAATACTCGCGCAGAAAGCGGTCGACCAGGGCATCGGCGTCCTGGGCCGGATTCCACTTGAGCTGGTTCCAGACCCAGTACTTGAGTTCGGACCAGTTGGCATTGCGGACGCCCGACGCCGTTTGCTCCTGGGCGCCCTCGATGCCGGTCTCGCGCCAGAGACGGATGTTTTCGATGTGCGAGAACAGGTTCGGCCATTCGTAGCCGCCGCCGCCGGTAGCCCAGTGCCAGGTGGTCACTTTGTCGTGCACTTTCGGCCATTCGCGGACGGCGTGCTCGTACAGACGGTTGGCGGGGTTGCCTTCGATCTCGCCGAGGTGATCGCCGCCCTGATTAAGACTGGCGTCGCTGGAGACGATCTGGATCCAGAGGTTTTTGTGCGGGCGGATGGTCTTCGGCACTTTCAGGGTATTCCAGTAGGCGAAGGTCATAACTTCGTGGTCGGGATATTCCTCGGCCGCATGCTCCATCGCGGCATTGAGCATGATCAGCATGGGCGCGGCGTAGGTGCCTTCTTCGTCGATTAGCTTTTGGCAGTCGTCGCAGACATCGCAGCCCAGTTTGTACGGTCCGTCCATCTGGCCGACCGGCAGCGGCACGCGGGCATCGCGCTTGGCAAATTGTTTCTTGAACTTTTCGCCCAATTGTTGCTGGAACTCCTCATCGAGGGGGCAGTTTTTGTGGGTGCCGTATTTCGGAAGGTGTGAGCCGAGTTGTGCGGCGATCCGCTGGGCGGAAACTCCCGGTTTTTGCGGGCGTAGTCTTTGGTGGCGTCGCTAGTCGCCGGGCTCCACTCGAAATGCATGGGGTTGCGGTGATAAAAGGCGGGTTCCTGGAGTTCGTCGAGCTCGGGTAGCTCCAGGGTAGGACGGTTGGGGATCGACTCGTAGGCGTCCGAATAGAATCCAACCCCGAGATGATCCTGCAGCAGGCCGTAGACGGCATACTCAAGCCCAAGTTTGCTTTGCGCGGTGATCAGCAACCGGTTGCCGTCGGTCTTCAGCCGGTAGGCATGCTCGGCCGTGAGCTTGTCACTAGCACCCGGAACCTTATCCGCCAAGCGTAATTCGACCACCGATTGGCCGTCGTCGTCTTCGCGATTCTCCACGGTTGGCACTGCGGCACCGGTACTCTTTTCAATGTAATCGGCCAGCGCCTGCGCCGGTTTTTCGTTGCCATTGTGCACTATAATAGCCATCGTGTTTCCTTCTTTTGCCAGAGGCACGGCGGCATCGGTCACGGTTGCGTGCGCGAAGATTCCGGCCACTGCCAGAGCAGCCCCGAGCGCAGATGCCCTGTAATGTTTGACGTTGTTGCGAAGTAAGTTACTCACGGTGATGCTCCTTTCGTTGGTGAATTGTGTTCCGTTGGAATATCTAAGCTTAGAACACTTTACTGTATATGGTTTGCTCAGATTGGCAAGACGCACTATGAAAAGAGGCCAAAACGGGGTAAAAACAGACAACCGTGTTCATCTGTGGTCAACCAAAATCAAGGGAACCACGGATGAACACGGATGGACACGGATGTCTGGTAATCGTAAACCGCTTAAATGTTGAATGATGAATTTAAATCCTGAACACTGAACCCTGAAACCAGCCTCACAGGAGAGAGATTGGACAGAAAAATTGAGGACAGAAAAATGATAAGAACGTCATTCGTTTACTATTGTTTTGTACTTTATATTTTTGTCAGAGGGACTTCCGGAACTCTCATCAAGTAGCTTCGGCATTCCTGCCGGAGTCCCGTCCCGCCGATTTTCCAGTCGGCGGCC
>JBMCIU010000183.1:0-4142 GCA_048616755.1 Verrucomicrobiota bacterium | reverse complement strand
TCCATGCCGTGGAAAACGGGCGTTCAGGTTGCGCGAAGCACCGAGTTCTGGAACACTGAAACCAGTCTCACAGGAGTCCAACCCCGAACCGCCGGTTCGACACCCGCAGGGTGAAACTGAATACCGAATGCTGAATTTTGAATCTTGAATTTTGAATCTTGAATCTTGAATTTTGAATTTTGAATTTTGAACTCGGAACTCAGAACTCGGAACTCGGAACTCAGAACTCGGAACTCGCATTAATTTTCACAGGAGCCTGACATGTCCTTTCCCGAAAGCTTTTACCGCTGGCGCCCCCATCCCTGGCACGGCCTGGGCATCGGCAGCAAATCGCCCGACGTGGTCAACGCCTACATCGAAATGACACCGTTTGATTCGGTCAAGTACGAAGTGGACAAAACCACCGGCTATCTGCGCGTGGACCGTCCGCAGCTGACCTCCTCGATGCCGCCGACCCTCTACGGCTTCATTCCGCGCACCTACTGCGGAACCCGCGTGCAGGCCATGTCGCCGACATCCTCGCGCGGCGACCACGATCCGCTCGACATCTGCGTCATCACCGAGCGGCCCATCAGCCGCGGCGAAGTTATTCTGCGCGCACGAGTCATCGGCGGCGTGCAGATGATCGACACCGGCGAAGCCGACGATAAAATTATCGCCGTGCTCCACGAGGACCGCTTCTGGGGACACGTCAACGAACTTGAGCAGATTCCGGAAACCCTGCGCGACCGCCTGCATCACTACTTCGAAACCTACAAGCTCACCCCCGGCGGCAAAGCCGACGTCAAAGTCACCGAGATGTACGGCGCCGACCGCGCCAAACAAGTAGTCGCCGCCGCTGCCGAGGACTACGATGAAATGTACGGCGGCTGACAAGACCCGCCGCAATCCAAGGTTTCACTCTACACTAATCCGGACGAACTCGTCTCATCCCGGTGCCGAAACCGGAAACCAATACCATGTACGAATACAAACCGGACTACGAAGCCGCCAAGGCACGCATCGACGCGTTTTGGCAATGCCAGGTCATGGACCGCGACTCGGATAATAGAACATGAACTATCTCCCCATTGACATCCATCATGTATCCTTTAGCCGCAAAGGCGCGTATCTGTGCATCACCGGGCGCGACGAAGCCCAGTGCCGCGCCAATCCGCACCTGCACATCCGTCCCGGCCTGTGGCTGCGCAATTTCCACGACGAGGGACGGCGAGACGTCTTCTTCATCGAACCCATAATCAACGGCAACCCCGCTGATTACTCGGTGGCGATGACCCCCGACCAGCTGACATTGACGACGGATAAGGGCACCGTTAAATTCTGCCTCAGTGCCGCCCAGACTCTGCGCATTCGATCGGATGGACCCGGCCTGCGCCTGAGTATGGAAGCAGGCCTTTCCGGCGGCGAGATCCCGATGTGGAAAAACACGTGGCGCATCAACGCGGGCGGCGCTATGCATGACTACACTGTCTGCGGGCTCAAGGGCAATGTCAATGTGGGCCAAGAAAAAATCGGGGACAAGAACTACGTCGCCATCAATCTTTCCCCTGCGAAAAACGGACAAACGGCGGAGTGCGCACTGATTCAGAGCAAGGGGCAGCCCGAAATCCCGGCTTCCTGGCCTGCCTACGAAACCGTGCGCCAAGCGGTGCAGGACGACTTCGAGGCGTTCCACCGCAAGAACGCCCACGTTCCATCCGGGCTGGCGGATACGGCCTACCTTGCGACCTACATCAACTGGTCGTCCTTCCTCTCTCCATGCGCTCACATGACGCGAGACGGCATGCTCATGAGCAAAAATTGGATGGGCAACATCTGGAGCTGGGATCACTGCTTCAACGGCATCGGCCTGGCCGAAGTCGATCCCGAAGCCGCCTGGGATCAGTTCATGGTCATCTTCGATCACCAACTCGATACCGGCCAGATTCCAGACATGATCAACGATACCACCCTACAGTACAACAGCCTCAAACCGCCCAACCACGGATGGGCCTACGACTTTATGATGCGCCTCAACGACGAATTCAAAACCCCCGAGCGGATGGCGACGGCCTACGAATGCCTCAGCCGCTGGACCAACTGGTGGTTCAACCACCGCGATCCGCGCGGCACCGGCCTGCCCGAGTATCACCACGGCAACGACAGCGGCTGGGACAACGGCACCGTCTTTGATATCGGCGTCCCCGTCCAGGGCCCCGACCTGGCCGCCTTTCTGGTCCAGCAAATGGACGTGCTTGCGGACCTCGCAGAGCGGCTCGGCAGATCCGAGGACGCGAACGCTTGGCGCGAACGGTGCCAACCCCTGGTCGACACCTTGCTCGACAAACTCTGGACCGGCGACCGTTTCGTCACCCGCCACGCTCTGACCGGGAACGTCAACAAGGAATCCCGGGCGCTGATCAACTGCATCCCGATTGTCATCGCCGACCGATTGCCCTGCGAAGTCCGCAACGCCGTGCTGAACCAAATTCGCGAGCACCTGACGGACTGGGGACTGGCAACCGAACACCCCGACTCAACCCTCTACACGCCCGACGGCTACTGGCGCGGCCCGATCTGGCCGTCCCCGACTTTCATTCTCATCGATACCCTGCGAACCGCCGGAGAAACCGAACTGGCAAACACCGTGGCCGACAGATTCGTCAAAATGTGCGTGAAAAGCGGATTCTCCGAAAACTACAACGCCCTGACCGGAGAGGCCCTGCGCGATCAAAGCTACACCTGGGCCAGCAGCCTCTTCCTCCTCCTCGCCCGAGAACAAACCTAAGCGATGTCCGCAGAATGCTTCAAAAGATCAAGAAAACCACGCATGAACACGGGTGGAGGCAGATATGCGTTGGAAGGACCGAACGTTGCCATTTCAAGCCGACAATGCTATATTCCGTAACTTGAGATACCGAAACTCTGCTGCGGTAAAGCCAGAGCACATTCGTTCGCGTTCGTTTGGCAACACTGGAATGTTGAAGTTGTTGCCCCAAAAAAACAGGAGTCGTCCCGAATGCTATCACGGCTACCCCATTCGCCGAAGTGATCCGCTCTTTACGATGGTCACACGAGCCTGGAACAAGAGATGAAGGATTTCGAGATCATCGTCAATGAATGGCTTGGCTCGTCTTCGTCCGGCACGGCGGAGTCGGCCACCCTCGCCCCCTTGCGCCTTGAGGTCGGAAACGGCGAGCAACACAAGGTTGTGACGGAAGTCTACGACCTGTTGGCTCGGACCGTTCGAGAGCATGTCTATGTGTCGGGCTACGCGTTGGCGCGGTGGCTTCTTCTGCATTGGTGGCGCTTGCGCTTCGAGCCGAAACGCAACAGCCTCGACTGGCAACTGGCGCACGCCCTCGCCGCGATTGGCGAGGGGTACGCCTGGCCACCGCTGACGATCTGCGGGGATGGGGAATTCATCGAACTCAGACAGGAAGCGGAAGAAGACGCGGATGTTGCGGGGGTTCGCTATCTGACCGATCTACAGATGGAGGTGTCACTCGATGCGTTCGACAGCAGCGTGGATGCCTTTGTCGACCAGATTCAGGAACGGCTGGCGGCGTGCAGAGGTAGGGATCAAGACTTGCTCGACTTGCAGGCGGAACTGCGGGAAGAGCGCGAAGACCCGCGGTTGGCCCGTGAATGCCGTCTGCAGGCGCAGGCGGGGTACGATCCCGGCGATGTTCCCGAGGGCTGGCAGGAGGAGCTGGAAACGCTTGGCACGGAGACCGGCGAGCACGCCCTGGGCGAGATTGCGGCGGCTCTGCCGAATATTGGCGGGGGGCTGCAGGGAGCACGCGAGGAACTCGACGCGATTCGAAACTCACCCCTTGAAATAGACCTTTCTAGCCTGCCGCGCCCCGCCCCAACCTGCGTGAAGGAGTTGCCGTGGCAGAAGGGGGTCCGTTTGGCGCAACAGGTGCGGCGCAAGCTTGGCATTGCGCCGGGGCCACTCAGCAACGAGATCCTCGCGGAACTGACGGGGACGAAGTTGCCGACGGACACGAAGACAAAGCGGTACCCGCTGTCGGGGGCTTTCCGCGAAAATGGAAACCGGGCCAAGCTGAATATCGGCAGCCCGATTCCCGAAAACCAGCGATTCCACTTGGCGAGAGTGATGGCCGGCAGTCTCCTGTTGCCGGAAGACGAGCCGTATC
>JBMCIU010000182.1:0-4148 GCA_048616755.1 Verrucomicrobiota bacterium | reverse complement strand
CAAGCAGCGCCGGACAAGCACGATCCTGACCCTGACGTCGCTCATCCTGCTCGCGGGCGCCGGATGCCAAACTGTCCCTCCCGACGACGAGCGGGAGACCGAATCCATGGAATCGGTCATTCCCAGCGCAGGTCTGCCCAAGGCTGACATCCCCGACGAATCGCCCCTGCACGTGCGGGACGTGATCCCTCCGCGCACCGAGGATGTGGACGACGATACGGGCACCCTGCCCCAAACCTCCGGCGAGGAGCCCCGCGACGCACCGCCCGAGACCACCTATCCGGACAAACTCATCAAAAATATCGCCGATGCCGATGAAGACGTCGAAGTCGTTCTCAACTTCGATGCCGCTCCGCTGACCGAAATCGTGCCGCTTTTCTCCGAACTGCTCAATTTCAGCTACCTCATCGATCCCAGCGTCAAGGGGGCAGTGACCATGACCGTGGAATCGGAGATGAAGGCTAGGGAGGCCTGGCAGATGTTCGAACACATCCTCTGGCTGGCCGGGGCCTACGCCTCGCGCAACCCCGGATTCATCCATATCCTGCCCTTCGACAAAATGGCCCAGGAACGGCGCCTGCTGGTCAAACATGACCCCGCGGCGAACGTTGAGGTTGCTTTTGTCCCCGTCCGCTTCGCCGCCAGCAGCGAACTGGTGAGCAACGTCAAGCCATTCCTCACCAACGGCGCCACACTCACCGACATTCCCAGGCTAAACTCCCTGCTCGTGGTCGAATCCCCCGAAAACATGCCCAAAATCCGCGCGCTGATCGACCGCCTGGACAAAAAGGGGGAGGCCAACTGGCCTCACAGAACGATCCAGTGCCAGTATGTGGACGCCGATATGGTGGTCGACGAAATGAATCAGCTCCTGCCTGTCCTGGGCTTCCCGGTCAGCAACAAAACGCCCTCCGGCGGCAAGGTCAAGTTAACCGCGCTGCCGCGCCTGCAGATCGTCGTCGCCTCCGCCGCCGTTCCCGAAGTGCTCGACGAAGTCGAACGCTGGATCGACCTGCTCGACAAGGAGGACATGGCCGAGCAGGAGAGCCTGTTCTTCTACAACGTCAAACATAGCGATGTCGAATCGCTCACCGACGCCGTGGACACGTTCTTCCCGAATTCCGCCACCACCCGACGCCAGCCGCGCTCCACGAACCAATCCACGTCCAGCAAGGCCACTCCCAGCGGCGACGACGCGCCGTCCTCGCCTCGCCGATCCGGTTCCGCGGACCGGGATGTCGAGGTTGAAACCATTTTCGACACGCCCGTACTCGTGTACGCCGATCCCGAGCAGAACCGGTTGACTATTCGCACCACCCAACGCGCCTACGCCATGGTTCAAGCCTTGCTGGCACGCCTGGATGCTCCCCCCCTGCAGGTGCTGATTCAAGGCGTGCTGGCCGAAATCACCCTCACCAAAAACACCGAGTATGGCTTTGCCTACGCCCTTCAAGACCACTTGGGAAGCGGCGAGTTCGATTTACTTCAGGGCAGCGACATTTCGGGTGACGACAGCGCCAGCCTCTTTGACAAGGGCGGCCTCGGCGTATTGTTCTCCAATGCAAGCACCAACGCCGACAAACTCGGCCTCATTCGCGCGGTTGCCGGCGAAAGCAACACTCGCGTCATCTCAGCTCCGCAGATCATGGCCAGCAACGACCAGGAAGCCAAAATCAACGTCGGCAGCCAAGTCCCGCTGGTCACCAGCGACTTAAGCGACGTTGATTCGGATACCAGCACACGCCGAACCTTCAACTACGTCGACACCGGCATCATCATGACCGTTACCCCACACGTCACCGCAGGCAACGAAGTCAGACTCGAAATTTCCCAGGAAGTGTCCTCCCCCGGCTCCGAGGAAATCAACGGACAAGTCCCCATTCAAAAAAGCGAACTGAACACGCAGCTTGTCGTTCCCGACGGCGGAACCATCCTCATGGGCGGCTTGATCAAAACCACCGACAGCGACGGCCACACCGGCGTGCCCGGACTTAAGGACGTCCCTCTGCTGGGCACCTTCTTCAGAAATCAAAGCACCAGCGGCGACCGACGCGAAATCCTCGTTATGATCACCGTTAACGTCGTCTCTCCGCAAACCGACTTCAATCATCTCGCGCATCGCTACCAACGCGCACTCGAAGAAATCCGTCGCAAATTCAATCCGTCAAAGTCCTCCTCGGAGTAATTTTTCGCATGCCAGAGGAAGCAACACAACCCACAGTGGACTCTCGCGACGAGGCCGGCCTCGTCCACGGCGTCGACCCGCCCGCCGAGGACCGCGTCGATCAGGTGCAGCAGCGCGTGACCGAACACATCAACGGGCCCGCCGCCGCCGACCTTTCCGGCAAACAGGGCGAAGAATGGAACTTGGTCACCCGCGGGGCAATCACCGAGGACGTGCTGCTGCGCATCTATTCCGAAGTCAGCGGCATTCCCGTCGTCGAGGACGAGGACATCCAAAGCCCCGAGGCTTTTCCGGAACTGACCTATGACTACCTGGTTCACTGGGGCGCGCTGCCGCTGTGGTGGGACCGGCTGACGGCAGTCATCGCCGTGTATTCTCCGTACGCTCTGGGCGCGCTGGCGTTTCAATGGCAAAGCATGTTTCGCCAGCAAATTCGCGTCGTGCTGGCGCGCCGCAGCGCCATCGAGCGACTTCAAAGCGCCCTGTATGAGCTGGAGGGCGCTGAAGAGCAGGAAGCGGGCGCCTTCGCGCTCACCGGGGAGGCCAACGAGGAGACCCTGCGCGACCTCGCCCGCGAAGCCCCCATCGTCCGCTTGGTCAACGACCTGTTCAACCGCGCCGTCGAAATGGAGGCCAGCGACATCCACGTCGAACCCGGCGAAGAGGAGTTGGCCGTGCGCTACCGCATCGACGGCGTCCTGCACACTGTCCAAAACCAGCCCATGTCCATGTATCCGGCCGTCGCCTCGCGCATCAAGCTGCTCGCAGAAATGAACATTGCCGAGCACCGCCTGCCCCAGGATGGGCGCATCGATTGGCGCATCGGACGAACCGAACTCGACGTGCGAGTTAGCACCGTACCCGCAATGTGGGGCGAAAGCATCGTGCTCCGACTCCTCCAAAAGGACCTCTCCGAGTTCTCCCTGGACAACCTCGGCATGGAGCCGGACACCCGCAAACGCTTCGAAAACATGGTCAAAATGCCCCACGGCATGCTCCTGGTCGTCGGACCAACCGGCA
The DNA here is from genome assembly GCA_048616755.1 of Verrucomicrobiota bacterium. GTDB lineage: Bacteria > Verrucomicrobiota > Lentisphaeria > Oligosphaerales > CAZSBQ01 > CAZSBQ01. The sequence goes on along the minus strand of JBMCIU010000182.1, from coordinate 943 downwards.
GCGGCAAAACGACCACGCTCTACAGCGTCATGCGCATCCTCAACACCGAAGAACGCAAAATCATCACCATCGAGGATCCCGTCGAATACCAGCTCGGCGGACTTACCCAAATTCAGGTTCGCCCTCAGATCGGACTTACGTTCGCCAATGGCCTGCGCTCGATTGTCCGCCAGGACCCGGACGTCATCCTCGTCGGCGAAATTCGCGACCGCGAAACCGCCGAAATCGCCATTCACGCCGCCCTCACCGGCCACTTGGTGTTTAGCACCCTGCACACCAACGACGCCGCCGGCGCCATAAGCCGCCTGCTCGAGATGAACGTCGAAAGCTTTCTCATTTCCTCCGCTACCCTGGGAGTTCTTTCACAGCGTTTGGTTCGCACCGCCTGCTCGACTTGCGGCGGCTCCGGATTGGCCGAAGAACGCGAAAGCGCCGCCGGACCGCGCAAGTGCCGCCGCTGCGGCGGAACCGGCTTCCGCGGACGCCTGGGCATCTTCGAGCTGCTCAAAGTCACTCCAGCCGTGCGCGACGCCATCAACCAGCACCAGGACAGCAGCGAAATCGCACGCCTCGCGCAAGCCGAAGGAATGCGCACGCTCTTGGAAAGCGGACGCCAAAAAGTCCAGGCAGGCCAAACGACCGATGCGGAAATCGCCCGTGTCTGCCAACTCGACACCCCCCAAATCAGCGAATAAAAAATAGTGCAGGATGCGGTCCCGCCAGTGGCAATAGTGTCGCAGGGATCCAAGCCTGCGGTTCAACCAAGGATTGGCAGGCAGAGATCCCTGCCCCACTAAAAACCCAAATACCCACGGGGGAGACTGAATACCGAATCCTGAATCTTGAATTTTGAATCTTGAGTCCAGTCTAAAAAGTCTTTTTTGCCAATTTCAGAGGTCTTGATCCCTATTTGGATTCCGAACTCAAAATGCATGGAACCAGC
>JBMCIU010000181.1:0-4159 GCA_048616755.1 Verrucomicrobiota bacterium | reverse complement strand
CGAGCCCGTTGGGGGCGTTGAGAAATTTCGTGGGTGGTGTCGATTTTCGGGGCAATGCCCGAAAGCCAATTTGGCACCGCGAAGTTTTCCGCCAGATCAAGATCTCTGAAACTCAAAAGAAAAAACTGCTGCAATGGGCTTGCACTCTTTCCGGCAGGCACTATATTACTCCATCCGCATAGATAAATATGCCAACCGGACGCGATGGTCGCACCGGTTGAAAACCCCCTCGAAAGGGGAAACCAAGGAGACAGCAATGAGCCGAATTACCACTCCTCACGTGTACACGTCCGAATCCGTATCCGAAGGCCATCCGGACAAAGTGTCCGATCAGGTATCCGATGCGGTATTGGACGCCTGTCTGGAACAGGATCCGAACAGCCGCGTTGCCTGCGAAACGCTGGTAACCACCGACCTGATCGTCCTCTCCGGCGAAATCACCACCCACGCCAAAATCAACTGGGAACAGCTGGCGCGCGGCGTCGTTCGCGACATTGGCTACACCCACGAGGACATTGGTTTCTCCGCGGACAGCTGCAAGGTGTTCATGTGCCTGCATCCGCAGAGCCCGGATATTTCCCAGGGCGTCACCACCGGCGAAGGCAAATTTCTGGACCAGGGCGCCGGCGACCAGGGCATGATGTTCGGATACGCATCCGACGAAACCAAAGAGCTGATGCCCGCCCCCATCCTCTACGCGCACAAGATGGTTCAGCGCCTCGCTGAATTGCGCCACAACGAGCCTGACACCTACTCGTTCCTGCGCCCCGACTCGAAGAGCCAGGTCTCGTTCCGCTATGAGAACGGCAAGCCGGTCGAGCTGGACACGGTCGTCGTCTCGCACCAGCACACCCCGGAGATGAAAGATCAACAATTGGAGGACCTCGTGCGACAGGTCGCCAAGGAGGTCATTCCCGCCGAATTCTTCCAGAGCGATGTCGACTACCTGGTCAACCCCACCGGTCGCTTCGTCGTCGGCGGACCGCACGGCGACACCGGCCTGACCGGCCGCAAGATCATCGTCGACACCTACGGCGGCGTCGGCTGCCACGGCGGCGGCGCGTTCTCCGGCAAGGATCCGTCCAAGGTCGACCGCTCCGCAGCCTACAAGTGCCGCTACCTGGCCAAGAACATCGTGGCCGCAGGCCTGGCCAGCAAGTGCGAAGTCCAAGTCGCCTACGCCATCGGCGTCGCGCGACCCCTGAGCATTAACGTCGACACCTTCAATACCGGCGAGATCGACGACGAGAAGCTGCAAAAAGTTCTCGAGGAAGGCGGCATCTTCGATTTCCGTCCCCAGGGCATTCTTGAAAACCTCGGGCTGAAAACCCCCAAGGCCAACGGCTGGAGCTATCGTCAGAGCGCCGCCTACGGACACTTCGGCCGCGACATCTTCCCCTGGGAAAAGACCGACAAAGCGGATGCCCTTCGCAAAGTCGCCGGGGAGTTGGCGTAATGGATAAAAAGGCACACCTTATCGGCGTAGGTTCGCCGCTGGTGGACCTGCTGGCCCACATCCCGGACGCATTTCTCTCCGAGATTGGCGGACTTAAGGGCGGCACCGAAATGGTCGATGCCGCCACCCAGGAAGTTTTTCGGTCGAAACTGACCGAACGCCCGGCGCGCGCGCCGGGCGGCTCCGCGGCCAACACGGTCGTCGGCGCCACCCGCCTGGGCCTGAAGACCGGCATGCTCTGCAAGGTTGGCGACGATGATGATGCGGCGTTCTACCGCGACTGCATGCATCGCGCGGGCATCGACACCTCATCGTTCAAGATCAATCCGGACGAGCCCACGGGCACCTGCCTGAGCTTGATCACGCCAGACGGCCAGCGCACGATGCGCACCTACCTGGGCGCGGCGGCCACACTGGCCACGGAGGACATCGACAGCAGCGATTTCGCCAATTTCCGGCATGTCCATGCCGAAGGCTATCTGCTGTTCAACAAAGAACTGATGCTGCACATCCTCAAGTGCGCCAAACAGGCGGGTTGCACCGTCAGCCTGGACCTGTCCGCCCCGGAAGTCATCATGGCCACCGGCGTCGATGTTCTGCGCTCGATCTTGGAAGAGTATGTCGACATCGTATTCGCCAACGAGGACGAGGCCGAAGCATTTTCCGGCATCCCGGACGAGCATGCAGGCCTGCTGGCGCTCGGCGTCTGCTGTTCCCTGGCCGTCGTCAAAGTTGGTGCGCGCGGCGTGCACCTCATCAAGGACGGCAAAGAGACCTTCGTCGAGTCCCAACCGGTCAAGCCGCAGGACACCACCGGCGCGGGCGACCTCTGGGCCGCCGGCTTCCTCAGCGGCGTGCTCACCGGACAGGATCTGACAACCTCCGCCCGGCGCGGCGCCGCCCTCGGCGCACACGTCGTCCAGCAAATCGGCGCCTGGATCGAGGACGACGATTGGACGAAGCTGCGCGCCGATCTCAACATCGACTAAGCCGCCGGACATCCCGTCCGGTTCCGCCCCCCGGGAACCGGACGCCGCAACGGGCGACAAGCGCACCAACAACAAACTCACAACAACACACAAACCAAACCAAGGATATCAAATGCCAGTCAAAACAGACAACTATTGGATCGCCGACCCGAACCTTGCCGAGTTCGGACGAAAAGAACTCGACATCGCCGAAAAGGAAATGCCCGGACTCATGGCCATCCGCGCCAAGTACGGCCCGGACAAACCCCTCAAGGATGTCCGCATCACCGGCAGTCTGCACATGACCATCCAGACCGCTGTGCTCATCGAAACCCTCGCTGAACTCGGCGCAAACGTCCGCTGGGCGTCCTGCAACATCTTTTCCACCCAGGACCACGCCGCCGCCGCCATCGCCGCCACCGGCGTGCCCGTCTTCGCGTGGAAGGGCGAATCCCTGCGCGAATACTGGGAATGCACCCTCCATGCCCTCTCCTTCGAGGACGGCAAAGGCCCCCAACTGATTGTTGACGACGGCGGCGACGCCACGTTGATGATTCACGCCGGATATGCCGCGGAAAACGACAAAAACACCCTAAAACTCGACTCCGACGCCCCCGAGGACGAAGTCGAGCTGTTCGGCATCCTCTCCGAGGTCTACGAGCAGGACAAGCAACGCTGGCACCGCATGGCCAAAGAGTGGAAGGGAGTTTCCGAAGAAACCACCACCGGCGTCCATCGCCTCTACCAAAACCACCGCAACGGCACGCTCCTGGTGCCGGCCATGAACGTCAATGACTCCGTCACCAAGTCCAAATTCGACAACCTCTACGGCTGCCGCGAATCCCTGGGCGACGGCATCAAGCGCGCCACCGACGTCATGATCGCCGGCAAAGTCGCGGTCGTGTGCGGATACGGCGACGTCGGCAAGGGCTCCTGCCAGGCGCTGCGCGCCCTCGGCGCACGGGTCATTGTCACGGAAATCGACCCCATCTGCGCGCTCCAAGCCGCCATGGAAGGCTACGAAGTCGGCGTGATCGAGGACTACCTCGACCAAGCCGAAATTTACGTCACCTCCACCGGCAACCTCGGCGTTATCACCGCCGAGCACATGTCGAAAATGCGCGACCAGGCCATTGTCTGCAACATCGGGCACTTCGACAACGAAATCGAAGTGGCTCGCCTGAACACCTGGCCCGGCATCGAAAAGATCGAGATCAAGCCCCAGGTCGACAAGTACGTCTTCCCCGACGGACACAGCATCATCATGCTGGCCGAAGGCCGCCTGGTCAATCTCGGTTGCGCCATGGGACACCCCAGCTTCGTTATGTCCAACTCCTTCAGCAACCAGGTTCTGGCTCAGATCGAACTCTGGCAGCAGGACTACGAAGTCGGCGTCTACACCCTGCCCAAGCATTTGGACGAGGAAGTCGCCCGCCTCCATCTGGGCAAACTTGGCGTCAAGCTGACCAAACTGTCGGAAAAGCAGGCCAGCTACCTTGGCATTCCCGCCGAAGGCCCCTACAAACCGGAACACTACCGGTACTAAACGGCCCCAAAAACACCCCGCCAAAGGCCCCGGCGTCCCGCCGGGGCCTTTCTTTTGTCGGAACAGAACAGACTTCCCGGCCTGTGCGGAGAAGAAACGCCGAGACCGGCGTCAACGGCGACAAACTTCAAAATTCTTGATCTCGCGGAAGACTAGGTGGTACCGAATTGCCTTCGGTTCGGAGAGACC
>JBMCIU010000180.1:0-4166 GCA_048616755.1 Verrucomicrobiota bacterium | reverse complement strand
ACTGCAAATGAGGGGGATGCCTTAACCTGGGGCTACGGCTGTCGCCTTGCCCCAGTCTGTGTATGCCCTGGCCCTTCAGGACGTCCGAACCCAAATACCCAAATTCGCTGTCATGTTGGGCGCCGTTGGCGCCGAAATCGAAGACTCTTGTGGGCAACTACTTCAAATTGGTTTTCAGTATTGGATCGGATATAGTGACGAGGGTGATAATGAGAGTGTCGCGGCATGAACCATGGAGTTTATTGAATGACGAACGAAACGAAGCCGGAAAATGTGAAGACCGCCATCGGAGATCGGGCCGCCTGGATCGCTGGACGGCTGGCGGACACATCCGAAAAGCAGGGCTTGTCGCGCCCGGAACTAACGCGGGTCGGCAACTGGGAGTTGCGCGCAATTCCCGCGGACGAGGATACGTTGCGCACTGCGGAACACGCCCGCGCCGACGTCGAGTCCATTGCCGCCCCGGGGCGTGGGGCCGAGTACTGGAAAGCTCGACCCGGTCTCATTAAATTCACGTCGCTTCGGTCGCTTGCCGCGGCCTACCGTTTTACCGGCGATGACGGCTATGCTCGCGCCTTTCGCACCTTGGTCGAGGATTTTTGGGCGTCGCTCGAGCCACCGAAGTGGGCCGGCGGCTGCATGCGCCCGTCCAGCCGCATCGGAAACTGGGTGCAGTATATGCCCTACTTTTTCGACAGCCCCCATTTCGACGACTCGTTTATCAATCGGATGCTGGACAGCATTGGTGTCCAGTTGGACAGCATTTTGGCCAATCAGAAAATCGGCAATCGAGGAAATATTCGACTGCTCGAGACCAACGGGATTTTCTGGTGCGGGCTTGGGCTACCCATGCTCGACCAATCGCAAGCCTGCCTAAAACGGGCTCGCTGGGTGTATGCGGATGCCGCCCGTCACGATCTAAACCCGGACGGCTCGCACGTCGAGCACGATCCCAACTACCACGAAATCTATCAGGCAACCTTTTTCAACCTCATGATCTGGCGCGACGCCTTCCCCGAAGCGGAGCTGCCGGACGTCACGGCGGCGGCGTTGCGCGTCTTCGACTACGCTGTGGCCACGCGCCGCCCAAACGGGCATTGCTGCGGCATCCAGGAAAGCTCTTCCGCCTGGGTGGGCGGCGGCGACATCACCCCGTTTCTGAAAAAACGCGCGCAAGTGCGCCGATTGGCCGGGTTGCCTGACGAACCGCCGCCGTTGACTCTGCACTGTCAAGACGCCGGGCAAGTATTTATGCGCGACGGCTGGGACCGCAACGACACGTATCTGGTTTTCGACGCCAGTCGTTGGGGCGGCGCGCACAGCCACTTGGCCCGCAACGGCGTACAACTCTTTGCTCGCGGTCGGGCGCTGCTCGCGGACACTGGCACGCTTACCTACGCCATGGGACACAAGGGACACGAAGGCGATGAGCTCGATCATCAAATCGGCCCTTACGGCAAATCAACCCGCGCTCACAACACGCTCAACCTCAACGGCTGGAACCAGGCGCCGACCAACCCCGACGGGCTGCGCGTGTTCGACTCCGACGCTGTCTCCGCCGTTGTCAGCCGGTACAGCGGCGGATACTGGCCCGGGACCTACGACTGGTGGTTTCGCGACGGCTTTGGCGCCGGCGTTCACGCCGAACACCAGCGCATTCTCATCTGGGTCAAGAGTCGATTCGCCGTAGTTGTCGACCGCATGATGCGCTGGGATGAAACCGCGCTCGGCGGCCCCGAACAACAAAACCCTTCCCTCGAGATGAACTGGCAACTTACTCCCGGCGGCAGCGTCGAGCTGCACCCGGCCAACGCCGGCTTCACGGCGGTCTACCCGGAGGGTGGTCTGCTCGGCCTATTTCCGAAAATAGCGCAGGGAATGCGGCTCTCAGTCCGGGAAGGGGAAACGGAACCGTTACGCGGTTGGATCACTACCCGCCTCAAAGCCCGTTCCGACCTGCGCCGCGCCGGCGTGTTCAATCAGCCGCCGTTGTCCGAATGGGTCAATCGGAGCTATGGTCCCGCCCCGCAAATCTGCGCCGTTGCCGACCCCATGCAGGGTTTCGGCGAGGCGCTTGTTTCAGTGTTCGTCCCCTTCGACGGCGATACGGCTCCCGAGCTTGTAGCTACCGTCGGCGGCGAGGTCAACAGCGAATTCGCCCAGCGAACCGGCGGGCAACTTGAGCTGCGCTGGCCCGACGGGAAAACCGATTCGCTGCACTGGACATCCTCGCTTGGGCAGCCGCTCTTCCGCACAATGGATACCCACGGCGACTACGAAACCGACGGCGCCTTGCTGCATTTGCACCGCGAAGCAGACGGCACGCTGAACAAAAGCACGGTGCTTGACGGTACCTATTGCACGCTTGACCGCGACATTGGAGACGCACAATGACGAAACTGAAATGGACCAAGCACGCCGATCTGGCCATCCAACGCTCCCCGTCGGTCGGACGCGAGGAATTCCTGGATCACATGACCTTTCAGAGCAATGTCCGCCCGCTTTTTACCGAAATCTTCGGGCCGATTCTCGGCTTGAAGGAGGAGTGGGAAGAACAAGGGGCAACCCCGGAAGAATTGGACTTTTCCGCATTCCCGTATCGTTGCGAAGCTCGCGAAAGAATACCGGTGAACACCGGGCGCAACGGCGGATATCCCGAAGAACAAATCGAGGACACCGAGGAACGCCGGATCTGGCGGGACGGCCTCGGACGAACCATGGAGCTGCACAAGGCCTCCGCCACAATACCGCTGCCGCTCGACTATCCGGTCAAAACCATGGATGACTGGCTGAAAATCAAGCCGTGGTATCAGTTTTCCGAGGACCGGCTCCGGCCGGGCTGGAAGGAAGCCGCCGAACGAATCCTGGCCGAGGACAAGGTGGTCGTCGTCGGCATCCCCGGCGGCTTCGACGAACCCCGCCAGCTGCTCGGAGAAGAGGAGTTGTGCGTCGCATACTACGAGCAGCCGGAGCTGATTCACGACATCCTCGAGACCATCGGAGACACGGCGGCCAAGGTCCTGGACACCGTCTCCGCCGCGGTACAAATCGACATGTTGTCGGTGCACGAGGACATGGCGGGAAAATCCGGTCCGCTGGCAGGTCCGAATCAAATCCGCGAATTTATCGCTCCCTACTACCGGCGAGTCTGGGATATGTTGCGCGACCGCGGCGCGCGAGTTTTCGATCAGGACAGCGACGGCGACATGAACCCGGTGATCGACGCCTTCCTGGACGCCGGCGTCAACTGCATGCACCCCATGGAACCCGCCGCCAACATGGACATCGTCAAGGTCAGAGAAACGTACGGCACGCGCCTGGCCGTCTACGGCGGCATCGACAAACATGTTCTCCGGCAATCCCGCGAAGACATTGAGCGCGAACTGGAATACAAAATCCCCCCGATGGTTAAAACCGGCGGCTGCGTGCTTGCCCTCGATCATCGTATCCCCAACGGCACGCCCCTGGAAAACTATAAGTTTTATATCCGCAAAGCCTGGGAAATTATGAATCGCGAATCGGCAGGATAAGCCGCAAAACAACCCCCGAACCGGCAGGAGGCACCCCGTGAAAAGCTATCGTAAAGAACTGTGGTTCCAGACTCGTCAGCGCCGCGAATTGATCAATATGACCGAACAGGTGCGCGAATGCCTGGCCGAATCCGGCATCCGGGAAGGACTGTGCCTGGTCAACGCCATGCACATCACCGCCTCGGTGTTCATCAACGACGACGAAAGCGGGCTGCACGCCGACTTTGAACGCTGGCTGGAAAAGCTCGCCCCCGAAAAGCCGCACTCCCAGTACGCCCACAACGGCTTCGAGGACAATGGCGACGCCCACCTCAAACGCACTGTGATGGGACGAGAAGTGGTCGTGGCCGTGACCGAAGGAAAACTGGACTTCGGCCCCTGGGAGCAGATTTTCTACGGCGAATTCGACGGCAAGCGCCGCAAGCGCGTGCTGGTCAAAATCATCGGCGAATGAAATTCCTAACCGTTCACGGGGGGCGGTTTCGATTGTGAGCAAGGATTGACCCGGGTGCTTTTAAGGTCAGAGTTCCGCGTTTACGCGGCAGTGGAGGCGCAGCTTTAGCAAGCCGGGCTGATGCGGGGATGCGCCCCGCCGTTTGCAAATCCGTGCATCGAAGCCAACCGGTCCGCTCGCTT
>JBMCIU010000179.1:0-4174 GCA_048616755.1 Verrucomicrobiota bacterium | reverse complement strand
AAGGGGGTTATCGTCAACTTCAACCGGATGCCTTCAGTCTTTCTGGCGTTGTAGTGCTAGTCAAGCGCGTTGCGGTAGAGATCGACAAGTGGTAACCGTTCACAGTTTCCTCAAGCCGCAGGTGCGACTCGTCCGATAGACGTTGTATGGGAGATGGCGCACGCAACCCCACCTATGAGGAACTCGCGGCGCTGGTCGTCGATCTGAAGGCGCAGGTCGAGCGACTCGAGCACGACCTCACTGAGACCAAGCGCGAACTCACTGAGACCAAGCGCGAACTCGCCGACACCAAGCGCGAACTCGCCGCCGCGAAGAAGAACTCGGGCAATTCCTCCAAACCCCCGTCCTCCGACATCGCCAAGCCGCCGAAGTCGAAGCCCAAGGGGCGCGGCAAGCGAAAGAAGGGCGGCCAGCACGGGCATCCGAAGCATTCCCGCCCCGCCTTCACGCCCGACGAGGTCGACGAGACGGTTGAGCATGCGCCGGATCATTGTCCCGGCTGCGGCGGCACGCTGGAGGACGACGGCGAAGCGACCGTGCACCAGCAGGCCGAACTCGTGGAGAAACCGATCCGCGTCACCGAGCACCGCGCCACGCCGAAGCGATGCTGCGGTTGCGGCCGGAAGGTCAAGACGACGATCCCGAAGGACCTCCGTGCCGGCGGCCTCTGCGGACCGCGCCTCACGGCTTTTGCCGCGTTTCTCAAAGGCGGCTGCCACGCGAGCACGAGCACGGTCCAGGCCGTATTCTCCGATGTTTTGGGCCTGCCGCTCTCGTCCGGCTTCGTCATGAAGATGCTTGCGAAGACGACCGCCGCGCTCGACGTTCCCTATGCCGAGGCGCTGGAACGGTTGCCCGAAGCCGAGGCGGTCAACGCCGACGAAACCGGGCACAAGGAGAATGGCGAACGCTGGTGGACGTGGGTCTTCCGCACCGCCTGCTTCACCCTCTTCCGCATTGCCGATTCGCGCGGCAGCAAGGTGCTCGACGACACGCTCGGTCCGGATTTCGCCGGTTTTCTCGGCGCCGACTACTTCTCCGCCTACCGCAAGTACATGGAGAACTCGAACGCCGTGGTGCAGTTCTGCCTGGCGCACCTGATCCGCGACGTGCGCTTCCTCTGCGAATCGACCGACAAGGTGACGGCCAACGATGGCGAACGGGTGCTCGAATGTCTCCGTCGGCTTTTCCATGTGCTGCACCGGAAGGACGCGTTGACCCCCGCCGGATTCCAGCGCCGTCTGGAAGAGGAGCGGGACAAGTTGCTCGCCACGGCCAAACGTCCGCCGCCGCGCAGTGACGCGGAGAACCTGGCCGACCGGTTCCGCGAATATGGTGACGAATACGTCCGCTTCGTGACAAGCCCCGAGGTCGCGCCGACGAACAACGCGGCGGAGCAGGCGATCCGGTTCTGCGTCATCGACCGACGCATCACCCAGGGCACGCGCAGCGAAAAGGGCAGACGCTGGTGCGAACGCATCTGGACAGCGTCCGCCACCTGCGCCCAGCAGGGCCGCTCGCTCTTCCGCTACCTCGAAGACGCCATCACCGCGCATTTTCATCAGCTCCCCGCTCCCTCGCTCATCGCTTGACCGCTCAGGTGTGAACGGTTACTGCTAAACTTTATGTTGGCCGGCCTCCTTGTGTTCCGCGCGGCCATGGCTGGCACGCAAGCGCAGGCAGGCGGAAAAAACGTGTCGGGCGGGCGCGGAAAACGCTTCGTCCTCCCCATGCAGGATCCGGCAGGTCCGCTCGACCATTGCCTGCACCGGCACTTCCGCGGCGGTGAGCGGAATCGCGGCCGCTTGCGCCCAGTCGGAACCGGACCAGGTCGCCAGGCTGAACTGCTCCGGCACCTTTACGTTTCGCGACCGAAGACGCAGCAGGGCGTGGGCCGCGATTTCTTCGCCGTTGGCGATGCCGGCGGTAACTCCGGCCGATGCGTACAGCCGCGCCATCCATTCGCCCATGGCCCGCCCTTGCGCGGGCCGGTCGCGACCTCGCCACAATCTCTCCGGGCCAACATGCACCGTCAAACCAATCTGTTCCAATGCCGGTTTCAATATTGCTTCAGCCCCGGGGAAAAACAGCGCCACTTCATGGTGCTTGTTTCGCTGGAGCAGTCTGCCGAGGGCGACAAATCCAGCCACGCGGTCGACCCCGACAAGATGGGCGCCGGCATCCAGCAAACGGTTCTCGTACTGACCGAAGCCGAACCGGTAGTTGTAGATGACGATGCGCTGGAAATTGCCCAGCAAGGGCAGCAGGCTTTCGGAAGTCGGCACTTCCTGCTTATCAGTCAATGCGTGGATCCAAAGCAGGTGCTGGCAGCCGCGCGCAGCCAATTCGCGCAGGCTTTGCAGATTTTCACCATAGGGCGCGATCATCACTTCGGGATGTTTGCCAAACCAGCGGGAGCGGGCTAGTTTATCGAACGCGGTCGTCAAGTGATTGTAAAATTGGCCGCAAAACAGGATGCCCACCGTATCGTGGTTCTGCCCGCCTCGCAAGGCCAGAGCATGACGCGCCGGCACATACCCCGCTTGCTCCAAAAAGGTCCGGACCCGGGCTTCCGTGGCGGGGGAAATCCGACGCTCCCGGGCCTTGCCATTGATCACGCTCGACACAGTATGCCGACTCAGCCCGAGAACTGCGGCGATCTCCGCCATTGTCGATCTGTGCCCATGCGCCATCATTTACCCGCCGTCTCATCGTGAAAATGTGCCGTTGCTCAAACCTTAGCCTCGACAGCTCCCTTTTGCAAGCTCCGTGTTTCCCCCACACGGAACCGCCATTCTTGCCGTCACGCCAGATACCGACCCTACAGCGCACATCTCATTCGGAAAAACCTTGATCTCTGCCAAACACGTGTTAGGCTATATGTATCGATCCCGCGTTTATCGGTTGTCACTTTTGATCCAGAGTGCGCCAAAGGTATTACTCTTCGATTGGCGTTTCGGTATTGTGAGACGGGAAAGGGGTGTCATGAATCGAAAACACGCCGTTCTTCTGCTATTTGGGAGCCTCTTACTGATGACTGCCGCGAACAGCCATGCCCACGACGAGCGCGGAAAGCTTCTCGTGCCGGAAACGAAGGACTGGATAGAGTGGACATCGGTCGAGGATTTTCTCGAACACTGCCCCGACCGCTACGAGATGCTGATCGACGCGCTGGATCTGGATCATCCCGGGCTGGCGAAAGTCAAGGAAGCGGTCGAGAAGGACGACAAAGCGGCCGCATGCGAGGCGCTGCTGACGTATTACGCCGGCCCCGGCCGGTGCGAATGGATGCTCGCAAGGCTGGGCGAACCGAACGAGCGGCATCTGGAGATCGCCGACGGCATTCTCGAACGCCGCCATCACAAGGGAAGTACCGTCTGCATTATTCCCGAGAAGAACGGCGCATGGGACTGGAACTTTACCGGCCCCAAAGGCAACCGCGAATTCGCCTACAACCTGAATCGTCATCCGTTTTTCTCTCATCTCTACCAGGCCTACAGGAAGACCGGCGACGAAAAGTACGCCCAGGCCTTCGACCGCATCGTCCGCGACTGGATCCTGCACACGGTCTATCCCGGCAAAAAGCACGAGTACGTCTGGACCTGGCGCGTGCTCGAAGCGGGGCTGCGCATGCGCGGCTGGACCGTCGCGTTCCACGGCTTTCTGGAATCCGACGGTTTTACGCCGGCCGGACGGCTGCTGATGCTTTCCAGCTTCGTGCAGCACGGCCGCTATATTCGCATGCACCACTGGAAACGCCACAACCACGCCCTGATGGAGCACGACGGGCTCAACCGCATCGGGCTGGCATTTCCGGAACTGAAAGAGGCCGAGGGCTGGCATCGCTACGCCCTCAAGGAGATGCTCGGGGAGATGGACCACCAGGTCTATCCCGACGGCGCGCACGACGAACTCTCCAGCGGCTACCACTGGGTTTCCCTGAAAAGCTACGAGGAGATCGACGACATCTGCCGCGCGGCCGGGCGGGAGGTGCCCCAGACCTACCGCGACCGGCTCGTGGAGATGTACGACTACTGGGCGGGACTGGTGCGCCCGGACCTGTCGCTACCGCAGAACAACCGTTCCGACCGCTCCGCCGCCGCCGGGCGCCTTCTGGCCGCGGCGGAGAAATACAACCGCCCGGACTGGCGCTACATCGACACCAACGGCAAAG
>JBMCIU010000178.1:0-4297 GCA_048616755.1 Verrucomicrobiota bacterium | reverse complement strand
ATGATGCGCTGCGGAGAGTCGTCGCCAACAGCCGAGTTCGGGGTGCAGCCCCATGGCCACGATTTGCCGCGTGGAAAGCGGCAGCAACGGGTCAATGACCCGCTGCTGCGGGACGTATCCGCAGGGTCGGGCGCCAAAGTCGGTGCGCAGTCTGCCGCCCGTCGGCTTCAGAAGTCCGAGAATCGTGCGCAGCAGCGTCGTTTTTCCGGCGCCGTTGGCGCCGACAAACGGCAGAAAGGTCCCGGCGTAGATTTCCAGGCAGACGCTGCGAACCACGTCCCGCCCGTCATAACCAACGCAAAGATCGTTGCAGACGACCAGTGGCGGTTCGCCCTGACCCGCGGATGCAAGTGCGGACGGCATGGTCTATTTCTCCTCCCATACATCGACCAGGGAGTCGACCACTTGGTCAAGCATGCTCAGGTAGTCGGCGGATGCGTCGTTGCCCCCCACCGAATTTGCAGCCACAACCACGGTCGCCGCGCTGCGGGCGGCAACCAACTCTGCGGCTTTGCGGGTGTAGAAGGGCTCGATCAGGATCACGTGCACTTTCTTCTTTTTGGCCAGTTCCGCCATCTCGGACAAATGACGGCCGCCGGGCGGCACTCCCGGTTTGGCTTCAAGCTCGCCGACGATCTCCAGACCGAAGCGATCCGCAAAGTAGATCCAGCTGCGGTGATGGGTCAGGATCGGTTTTCCGGCGTGCGGGCGCAGCTTGCCGTACCAACCGCCCGCCGCGTCGTCAAGTCCGCGCTGATCCAACTCGGCCTCAAGGGTGTTTTTGAGCGTGAACGCCCAGAGCCGGTCGCCTCCCATCTTGTCGACCAGTTTGGTCCCGAACATTCGCGCGTCAAGCTCGCGCTTGAATGCGGCGAGATTGTCCCGAAACGCGTCGGCCTGATCGGGTCGCAGGCGGACCAAACGCTCGGAGATCGTTTCGGCCACAATGCGTCCGTTCAACGGATCCAACCAGTAGTGCGGGTTGCCGGAGGGATGCACATCCCCCATGGCTCGGGTGACCCGCTCTTGGGGGACCTCCTTGCGCAATACATCGGCGGAAGCGTCCAGATGCCCCCGCTGACCGGGCAGTATGCGCGGGTTGCGGGCGCCTTTCAGGACCGGCCCTTCCCAGCCAACTTCCAAGTCCATGCCGATCCGTATCCAAAGATCGGCGTTGCGCGCCTGCATGATGGTACTGGGCTTGGCCTGGAGAAAATGCGGATCCTGTTTGCCGTCGGCAATGCCGGAGACCTCGGCATGCTCCCCCGCGACAGCCTCGGCAATGGAGGCCAGATCGCTGGTGGTGGCAACGATACGCAGGTTTTGAGCCTCGGTGCTCGGCGCCAGGGCCGCGCAAACCGCGCAGACAACCGCCGAGATCCCCGCGCGCCGACCATGTCGGCGCCCGTTTTGTTGTATTTTTTGGTGCAATCGATTCATCGGTCTTGTTCCTTTCATTGAGTGTGAGTTCAGCTCGGAAGTTGCTCAACATCGGCAGGCATTCTTGAGTCCGCTCAAGAAACTTCTTTTAGCGGGCTCATTCTTGATTTCTGCTCAGAACGAATGCGCACCGTGGGTGCCCAGGGAAACCGTCCACTGCAGAAAAAACTGCCAGACATCCTCGCCGCCATCCTCGGTCTCATATTCGCCGCGGGCGACTTGCAAACGCAGGCGGGAGAATTCGGACGGCGAATAATCGAGCATGAGCGAAGCCCGCTGCGAATCGTCATAACTCTCGCGGTTGCCGGTCGGCGACACGCTGCGGTTGGCGAGTCCAATCTGCTCCCAACGCAACCCGGTTCGCCAACGCGGAGCAAAACCGTAAAGGGCCTGCGCGTAATAGCCGTCCTGCGTGTCTACGCGGTCGTTGCCCAATGGTGCTGCAGGCAGGATATGGTCGACAAGTTCAAGGTCCTTTTCCCTCCACAGGTATCCGGCTTCGGCCGTCCAATCCCCGATGCCGTAGGGGCGCGTGTCGTCGTATTTGTACACGAGATCGGCGGAGAAAAACGTCGTATCCCCGTCCATCCAGTGGTCCGGTTCCCCGTCTGAAACACTCACGACATTACCATTATTGAACCACTCGTCATTATCCAGCGCATCATGCTCTTCCTGATGCACGCCTCGCCCGCCAGCAAGGCCGATCTGAAGTCCGTGCGGATCCCGCAGATCCGGTGCCAGTTTGAGCCAGCCAATCCACAGACGCGGACCGGATTCGTCACTAAACGGCCCGTCCCCATGATGATCGAACGCCAACTCGTTCTCGCCCTGCAGCGCTTCCATCCCCAGCAGCATTTGAAACGGCGTCGGCGCAAGCCAGGACAGCTGAAAGCCTTTTTCATTGAGTCCGTGGTCACCAAACAGGAGCTGGTGGACCAACGGCGCGTCGACAAAATCCCATTCGTGCGCGTGCTGCGCATTGATGCGGCTAAAGTTGCTGAAAAACTTGCCGCCCTGCAGTTGCAGCCCCCACGGCAATGCCGTGGTCTGCAACACAGCTTCCTCAAGTTCAGCGCCCTCTTCGGAAATGGCCCCAATGGCCCAACCTCGAAAATACGGGTCAACTTCAGCGGCAAGATGCAGCTCCAGGTGCCGAAGATTAAAGCCGTCCTCAAGATGGGAATGCTCATGCCCGTGGTCATGGTCTCCCTCGTGAGAATGTCCGAATCCGGCAATCTCCTCGAAGATGTGCTGAATCCCCTTGCTGCTGTCGTCTTTGTGATAAAACCCGTCGACGATCACCGAGATGTCCGGATTCATACTCTGGAAGGCCGACTTCGTCGACGAGACCGGGCGTTCCGCAGTGGAGGAAGCAGCATCCCGTTCGCTTTCGCGTTCTTTTGCAAGCAGCGCCTCCAAGTTTGCATCCTCGGCAGAGTCGGAAGATTCCTCGCTCGTCGTCTCCTCGACCCTGCGTTCCAACCGGGCAATTCGCTTCTCAAAGGCCCTCTGCTGTTCCGCCATCTGCTCTTGCAGTTGGCGAATTTCTTTGCGCAGTTCCTCGGCGGACTGCGGGTTGCCCTCCTGAGCGGCAGCGGCAAAACTCCAGCTTGCCGCAAACAGCAGTGCGGCAATTATGGTTTTGGATTGTTCGCGTATATTCAACGTCATTGCATTGTGCTCCTTTTATACGACGCCTCCTCCGGGGGCCTATGACTTCCAAGGCCGCGTGGAAACGTCTCTTTGCGATGGGACTGGACAGATTAAACATTCATCCTCAAGCATTCCGCAACGGTTTTGCGAACCAATGCGCGCCGAATCGTTTCCGTGCTGAAACATTCCGAACGCAATACGCGGAAACCGACAGCCTGCACCCTCATTCCGGGATGCATCAGAGCACCCGAGAACAAGGGGGCCAGCCGTGGAGAGGATTGTACTGGGGGGAATCGGGATTAGACCGGAAAGGTCAGAGGAAGGCGAATCGGAGGAGCGCGAGCACGAGCAATGCTGGAAACATGCGGCAACAGGGGCGAATGCGGAACGGGCTGATTCGCCGGATGACGGGGCACCGGAGGGACCGCCAGCGGCGCTTCGCACAGGAACTTGCCGCTGGTCGCTTCAAAGCGGCAAATCGGACATCCGCCGTCGCCGCACGAACTGCAAGCGTGGTGGTTCGCAATCACCAAAGCCCGCGGTGTCTGCACTTCTTGCCCGCCGGAAAGCAAACAAGAGCCCCCATAACCGAGCTCGCCGCATTCGGCGTGTCCCGTATCATGCTCAGTTCCGTGACGACACGTCGAAGAGGCCTGATGATGAGAACCATGGTGCAACCATGGATGCACCACATGCATCCCCGCGGCAAGCCAAAACCCCAGCAGCAACTGCAACGCGCCAGCCAACGCAGCGCGACCTCGGCGGCATCCACCATGGCCGCGCCCGCCGCGCCTGTAAGAGGCACGCGAATTGTGGCGTCTCGAGCTAATTGCTGAACTCTCCTTCGAGGTGCGGCACTCGTGTTGCAGCGGTCGGTTGCGCAGCCGGCAAACTCCAAGATTCAGAAGAAAGTATTCTACCGCCCCTTTTCGTCGATGCAATAATTCTAAATCCGCAATGTTTGCGTAATCGAATTGCCTTTACCGCCCGAGGCCGGGCGGCTCCAGCCCGCGGGCCTCCGCCTCCAGATGGAGCCGGCGGGCCTCCGCCGTAATCCAGCCGGCGGGCCTCCGCCGTACTCCTTCAGCCGGGTCTGGGCCGTGCCGCTCGCACACCGACGCCGCGCTGTCCAGCGCCTCCGACACCAACTCCAGAACTCTTGATCTCTTGGCGTGGTTTGACCTCGAACGGCGTTGCCTTTGCG
>JBMCIU010000177.1:0-4364 GCA_048616755.1 Verrucomicrobiota bacterium | reverse complement strand
CCCTGGCCCGCCCCGCGTCCACCGGTCTCGACTGCTATTTATCATCCAGATCGACCCCTTCTTCCCGGAGCAAAGCCTGAACGGCTGAAACTCGGTTGCTCCAGATGTCCCATTCACGCTCGATGCGCCCGGCCAAGCTGGAAAAGAGAGCGCCGGAATCGACGTCCCTGGATCGGCCATGCTCGGATTTAAGCTTGGAGTAGAGCGCCTCGAGCGCGTCCACGCTTTTGTCCTTTGCGAACTCAGCGGCGGTATCCAAACACGCGCCGCGAAGGTCCTCGGGGGCACCCGTCAGCCGATCCTGAGCCCACGCCAGCCCATCGGCCAAGCATTCGGGGGTCTCCTCGTGCACGAGGCGGCCGTTTGCGCCGTCTCGGATCACCTCGCGAACGCCGGGAGCGTCCAAGCCCACCACCGGCACGCCCGCAGACATGGCTTCGGCAAGCACCATGCCCTGAGTCTCGGTTGTCGAGGCAAACAAAAAGACGTTCATCGCCTGATATGCGTCCACTAAATCCTGTCCGCCCAGCGCTCCGGTAGGCAACAGGTGATGCGGCAGCCCGTTTTTGGCGAACATCGCGGTCACCGCCTCGGCTTCCGGACCGCTTCCAACCAGCAGAAACAGAGCTTCGGGATGTTCGCGAATAAAGGCCATGGCGGCTTGCGCCGTGAGCCGGATGTTCTTTTCCGGCGCCAGGCGACCCACGTGCCCCACCAGGAAGGTGTCGTTCCGGATGCAGTGCTCCCGCCGAAATCTTATGCCGTCGCCGTCGTTGAACCGTTCGGTGTCGATACCGGTCGGGATCACCTCGATGGGGCGGTGGACACCCCGTTCGGTCAGGAGGCGCTCAATACTTTCACTGGGAGCGACGATCTGGTCGGCTATATTGCAGTAGCGTGTGGCGATCTCGACGGCCAGCCGCTTCATGGTCGTGGACTTCTGCCGGAGGTAATGAGTGTAATACTCGTAGCGTGTGTGATAGGTAAAAACCAAGGGAACATCTATGGCCGCCGCGGCACGCAAGGCGGTATCGCCCAGCAAAAAGGGATGATGCGAATGGATCACGTCGGGGCCGATGCTCCGAATCCTGTCGATGAGTTCGGACTGGCTGCCCAGGGAGATCGCAAAAGTTCCTTTGGTGAGCATCCGCGTCGCGGGTACGCGAACAACTTCATCCTCGTCCCGGGATTTTTTCCCCTTTTGACCGTATTCAGGAGCAATTACCAAAACCTCGTGCCCACGCCGCCGCAACGAGTCGGCAAACGTGCTTACCGAATGCGACACGCCGCCCACAAAGGGCAAATAGGTATTGGTCATCATAATGATGCGCATCGTCATGCTCCAGAAAAATGCTCGCTGCACCGAGAAAAAAAACATACCTCCAGCCGCCGATTGCGCAAGCCGAATTCGCACAGTCCAACGGAAGCAGTATATTTCCCTGTTTGCCCGGCAGTGACGCCCCGTCAGGCGCATGCTGCCGTCGTGTTTTTCATTCTTATTCCGAGACGCCATGCTATTTGACCGCGACTACATGAAAGATCCGCCGCCGCGCCGACGCCCGCGCCCCGGACGCCGCTACTCTCCCTCTGCGCAGTCGGTGGTGAAAACCATCATCATCGCTAACATCGCAGTCTACGTTCTGCAGCTTCTGGCCCCCGGCTTCACCGACGCGCTGGTTCTCCGTCCACGCTCGGTCAGGGAGCTGCAGGTGTGGCGCTTCATTACCTACATGTTTGCCCACTCGCCGACGTCCCTCTTTCACATTCTTCTGAACATGTGGGGCGTCTATCTGTTCGGCAGCGGCTGGAGCACCGCCTTGGCTCGGACAAATTCACCCGCCTCTACATGATTAGCGGCCTGGTGGGAGGCGTTACCTGGCTGTTATTCAACTGGCAGTATCCCAACCAGGCGGTCTTGGGCGCCAGCGGCGCGGTCTTCGGTCTGCTGATGGGCGCTGCGATGATGTTTCCCAACGAAACCATCGTGCTGCTGATCCCCCCGATTCCGATGAAACTGAAGACCTTTGCCCTGGTGTTCGGCGGCATCGAGGTGCTCATGGCCATCAACCAGGGCGGAAACATTGCGCACATCGCCCATATCGGCGGCGCCGTCGGCGCCTATGTCTACCTGATGCTCACCACCCGGCCGCCCTGGGCACCCTTTTCCGGCGCCTTCAAAAATCTGCGCAAACCAAGCAAAGACGCCGCCGCCAAGCGGCGCAGACAGCAATTCAAGCGCGAAGAACCACCACCAAAGCCCCCTCCCGACAACCGCAGGGGAAACGAAGTCAACAGCGACGAAGTCGACCGCATCCTCGACAAAATCGGCAGCTACGGACTCGACAGCCTGACCCAGGAGGAACGCGACACCCTGAATCGGGCTCGGGAACACCTGCGCGGCCGGCGCGACGGAGACAATCATGCCTGATCTGCGCGTCCAACTCGGCCCAGTCCCCCTGCGCAATCCCGTTGTCACAGCATCCGGAACCTTTGGATACGCCCGCGAATACAGCGACCTGGTTCCCCTCGACAAAATCGGTGCGGTAACCGTGAAAGGGGTTTCCCCCTTCCGCTCAGACGGCAACGCTCCGCCACGAACCGCCGAAACCTTCGGAGGAATGCTCAACGCCATCGGCCTGCAAAACCCGGGCATCGACACGTTCATCCGGGATCCCCACTACTTGCCGTGGCTGCGCACCATCGACACCGCCGTCTTCGTCAACATCTGGGGACGCACGGTCGAGGACTACGTCGAAGTCGCCTGCCGACTCGAAGCCGAGCGGGAGGGCATCGCCGCCCTGGAAATCAATATCTCCTGCCCAAACATCAAAGAAGGCGGCATGAGCTTCGGCACCGACCTGCACGCCGCCGCAACCGTCGTGTCCGCCGTGCGCGCGGTCACCACCCTGCCCCTCATCACCAAGCTCAGTCCCAACGTCTCCAGCATTGCGGACTTCGCAAAAGCAACGGTGGATGCCGGGACCGACATCATCTCGCTGATCAACACCATCCCCGCTATGGCTATTGACGTCGACACGTGGCGCCCCAAACTCAGCAACGTCACCGGCGGCCTGAGCGGCCCCGCCGTCAAACCCGTAGCCGTGCGCATGGTCCGCGAGGTCGCGCAAGCCGTCGACGTTCCCATCCTGGGCATGGGCGGCATCTGCACCGCCGAGGATGCCGTCGAGTTCCTGCTGGCCGGCGCCACCGCCGTGGCTGTCGGAACCGCAATCTTCGCCGATCCGGAAACTCCCGTGCATGTCGTAAACGGGCTCGACGCCTACCTGTCGCGGCACAATCTCGCCCGCGTCACCGACATCATCGGCAAAGTCCGCGCCTAACCGCCAAAAAAAGTGGGGGGGCATCCCTGTCTGCATTTTCTAACTCTCTTATATTCATTGCTGGTCTTCAAGATCCAGGCATGACGACAGCCGCTTCGTCAGGAATGCGTTGATCTTCGCCAGGTTTCCCGGCTTTATCTCTGCGAAGAAGCTTCTCGGATGGATAGCCAATTCCTGCAACAGATTCTGAGCCGTTGGCGATGTGACAGCCAGTAAAAGCCGTTCCAATAGATTGACCATCTCTCGTTCCTTCAGCCGTTCAGTTTCAACAGCACAAACGGCGCCAGAGATGCCGTGCACTCCCAATAGTACATGCCCCACAGATTGACGGCCTGCCCACCAACCAGAAACAACGGCTCATCGGCAGCCAAAGCCTTGGCAAACGCTTCGGGAGCATAGGCATGGCTATCTGTGGAGTCTTCCGGCATTGCCTACCCCCTCCGGTTCCAGCTCCCTAATGCGCAGGTCCGAAGCGGGAGGGACCACCGAGTTTCGCTCATTAACCCCCGATGGAGTATCAATGCGCAACTCCAACAATAGGTCGTCAAACTCGCGGCAACGCTTTTTGAGGCGCGCCAATTGCGCGGGTGTCTGGACCTCGCAGGGTGGCTCAGGCTTGAATTTCAAGACGACCGACCGCAGCCATTGGACGGTTTGCGAGTCGTCGTGCTCCCGCAAAAATCGCCGAACCGCCTCCTGCGGCTCGGACGCAGGAGATATATGTCCACATCGTGCGACCGCCGACAAGGCGGCCAATACCTCGCTGTGCTCGGCACGGCTGCATTGGTGTCTCGTCTCCGTCAACTGTTCCGGCATGGGTTCCGTCTCCACTTAAAAAAGTTTCTTTACTGATTTTGAAGGCTTGGAAGGCCTGGTTCAAAGAGGTTCTTAGAGCAAACTCAGCATTACCTTATACCTTCGGACGGTGAAAGTCAAGTTATGGGCATTACACAGCGTGGTATCGCTCCCCCTCACTGCAGCGCCGCTTTAATATCGGCCACGCCAAAAATCGGCGCGTTGAGT
>JBMCIU010000176.1:0-4378 GCA_048616755.1 Verrucomicrobiota bacterium | reverse complement strand
GCCGCCTCCAGTCTTTCCGTCGTATGTCGGGCGTTCAACTTGCGCGACTCTTGAGGATGCGTCACCGAGTTCTGGCTTTTGTTTCTGCTTCGCTCGGCTTGGCGCCAGGAGCCGGGATATTTCTCAAAGGGGGTTCTTGCGAAGGACGGCAGAAATTGGATTGTTTGCGTACTGCGGCCATCTTGGCTGCAGAGAACTTCACAACAGGCAGGGATGCCCGTTGATACTAAAAGCCGAGGCGAACTCAACTGACCGAATCCAACCAAATTTTGTGGTCATAAAAAGAACCGCCGCCGAATTCAAAACAGTTCATTGCACGTCAATAAAGGCGTGGTATAGTGCCCTTTGTTTCGATGTTTCGATACGTTGATGCAACCTGCGCGTCTATACGGCGTCGCGTTTGGTGCGGGATTCGTTTTTAGGTTTGAGAAAGCAGAAGGTTCAGGCATGATCACACCGGATTATTCGACATTTGAGCGTTTGTGCGGAGCGGGGGTTCGCATCCCCGTTTTTCGGGAGCATTTGGCGGACATGGAGACTCCGGTTTCGGCGTTTTCGCGGTTTGCCGAGGACGATTACGCGGTGTTGCTGGAAAGCGTTGAGGGGGGCGAGCAGTGGGGGCGCTATTCGGTGATCGGGCTGCATCCTCGTCAGGTTTTTGAAGTTCTCGACGGCGAGGCGCGGTTGACGGATTTGGGCACGGGCGAGACCAGGGGTTTGGTTGGCGAGAACGGAGAGACTGGATTTCGTGCGCTTCGTGCGGTGATGAAGGACGAGGAGTTGGTTCCAGTGGAGGGGTTGCCTCGGTTTGTGGCGGGAGCGGTGGGGTACATCGGGTACGAGACCATCGGGGAATTCGAGCGCATGCCTCCGCCCCGGACGGATTCCGGCTGGCCGACATCCTGCATGATGCTGACCGACGAGATGGCTGTTTTCGACAATGTGCGGCACACTGTGAAGGTGGTGGTCAGCGTGCGTCCCGATCAGTTTGCGGATGCCGCGGCGGCGTATGCGGACGCCTGTCGTCGGATTGAGCGCATCGAGGAACGTTTGCGAAGTCCGCAACCCGGGCTGAGCGAGGGCGGTGGCGACGGGCCGGTGCGGATGGAGTCGAATTTGACGCAAGATGAGTTCTGCTCCGCCGTGCGTCGGGTTAAGGAATATATTGTGGCGGGCGATGTCATCCAGACCGTGTTGTCCCGCCGGTTTAGCGGGCCGTTGCGGACTTCGCCGTTGGGGGTATATCGGGCGTTGCGGCTGATCAATCCCTCGCCGTACACGTTTTTTCTGAAGTGCGGGGACAAGAAATTGATCGGCGCTTCGCCGGAGGCCATGGTGCGCTTGACGGGTACGCGTGCGGAAACGCGCCCCATTGCCGGCACTCGTCCGCGCGGCGCGACCGAGCAGAAGGACCGGCAACTCGCGGATGAGCTGCTGGCCGACGAGAAGGAGCGAGCGGAACACGTGATGCTGGTGGATTTGGCGCGCAACGACTTGGGGCGCGTGGCGCGGTCAGGCAGCGTGCAGGTCACCGATTTCATGAGCATCGAGCGATATTCGCACGTTATGCACATCGTTTCCCACGTTCAGGCTGAACTGCAGGCCGGCTGCGATGCGTTCGACCTGATCCGTGCTACATTTCCGGCCGGAACGTTGTCCGGGGCGCCGAAAATCCGCGCCATGGAGATCATTCGCGAATTGGAACCGGCCGCGCGCGGCCCCTACGGCGGCGCGGTGGGGTACATCGGCTATGACGGCAATACCGATTTGGCCATCACCATTCGGACCCTGGCTGCGGACGGCGATCAGATCACGGTGCAGGCAGGCGCGGGTATTGTTCACGATTCGGTCCCCGAAAACGAATGGGATGAAACCGCCAACAAGGCGCAGGGCATGATCCGCGCACTCGAACTGGCCGCCAACGGACTCAAACTCTAAAATCACACACTACTACCCAATCTCATGATTCTCGTTATCGACAACTACGATTCGTTTACCTACAATCTCGTTCAGTATCTGGAGGTGCTTCACGGCGACATCGAGGTGGTTCGCAATGATGCGGTCACCGTGCCGGATGTGATTGCGAAGACCGCCGACGCGGTGGTTATTTCGCCGGGACCGTGCACGCCGGACCAAGCGGGGATCAGCATCGAGGTTGTACGTGCGCTCAGCGGGACCACGCCGCTGCTCGGCGTTTGCCTGGGACACCAGGCGGTGGTGCGCGCCTTTGGCGGAAATATCGTGGGCGCGGCATCAATCATGCACGGCAAGGCTTCCAGCATCACGCACAATGGCGAAGGGGTGTTCGCCAAGCTCAAATCGCCGTTTTCCGCCATTCGCTATCACTCCCTGGTGGCCGAACGCGCGTCCTTGCCCGAATGCCTGGAAATTACCGCGGAGTCCGAGGACGGCGAGATCATGGGCGTGCGGCACAAAGAGCATCAGACCCACGGCGTTCAGTTCCATCCGGAATCGATCCTGACAACCTCGGGAAAGCGCTTGCTGGGCAATTTCCTGTCCTGCGCCGGCTTGCGCTAGATTATCCCCGCGTAGTGAGCCAAGGAGCGCAAAAAACCGACAGCAACCGATACCCCCAAAAAAACTCAAAAAAAAACGGAGGACAATATGATACGCGAAGCCCTAACTGCTCTTGTGGAACGACAGGATCTGAGCGGCGCGGAGATGCGCGCGGCCATGGACGAAATCATGAACGGCGAATGCACGCCCGCCCAGATCGCCGGATTCATCACTGCCCTGCGCATGAAGGGCGAGACCGCCGAGGAGCTAAGCGGCGCCGCCGCCTCCATGCGAGAGCACGCCACATATATCGACGCCGGCGCGCGAACTGTGGTCGACACCTGCGGAACCGGCGGCGACGGCATGAATACCTTCAACATTTCCACCACCACGGCATTCGTTGCAGCGGGCGCCGGTATCTGCGTGGCCAAGCACGGCAACCGCGCCGTCTCCAGCCAATGCGGATCCGCGGACGTGCTCCGGGAACTGGGCGTCAACATCGAAGTTGATCCGCTGATTATGGAGGAATGCCTGCAGGAAAACGGGATCGGCTTTCTGTTCGCGCCCAAAATGCATCCGGCCATGAAGCACGCCATCGGTCCGCGCCGGGAACTGGGAATTCGAACCATCTTCAATATGCTGGGCCCGCTGACCAATCCGGCCGGCGCCACCGGCCAGGTCTTGGGCGTTTTCGCGCCGCAGCTGACCGAGATGTTCGCGCTCGCCCTGCGCGAACTCGGCACCCGTCGCGCCTTCATTGTCCACGGCATGGACGGGCTGGATGAGGTTACCTGTACTGACGTTACTCGCGTCAGCGAGTTGCGGGACGGCAAGGTGCGGACCTACGAGTTGTCCGCGGAACGCTTGTTCGGGGACTTCTGCGAGCCCGAACAGCTGGCCGGCGGGGATCCGGCGACCAACGCCGCCATTCTGCGCGACGTGCTCGACAACAAACCCGGTGCGCCGCTGCAGGCGGTACTTCTCAATGCCGCCGCCGCCATTGTGGCGGGAGAGGCGGCGGACAGTTTCGACGAGGGACTCGAACGCGCCCGCGAATCCGTTGCATCCGGCGCCGCCCGTGAAAAATTGCGCATTCTGATCGACGCCACGCAAGAGGCTTGACCCCAATACCATGAACATCTTGGACACGATTGTTGAATGCACCCGCCGAGACTTGGCGGTCGCGCGTCGCATGTTGCCCCAGGACCGCCTGGAACAGCATGTGCGCGAATTGCCCGAGCCGCCGGATTTTGCCGAGGCTCTGCGCGACCGCGGGGAGCGGGCGAACATCATCGCCGAACTCAAGCGCGCCTCGCCGTCCGCAGGCGAAATTCGAAGCGATTTCGGCGTGATTTCACTGGCTCGAGAATTGGAGACCGCGGGGGCCGCCGCCCTGTCCGTGCTCACCGAGGTGCGCTTCTTTCGCGGCAGTCCCACCTATTTGCGTGCGGTCTCCGCCAATGTGACCATCCCCGTGTTGCGCAAGGATTTTATTGTGGACGAATACCAAGTGTTGAAGGCGCGCACCCTGGGCGCCTCGGCCGTGCTGCTGATTGCCGCGGTGTTGCCCGTTAAACAGCTGCGACATCTGAACGAGACGGCGCGCGCGCTCGGCATGCAGACGCTTGTCGAAGTACACAACCAGGCTGAACTGGACGAGCTGCTGGCCTGCTTTACGCCGGACGTGGTCGGGGTCAACTGCCGCAATCTCAAGACCTTTGAGACCGATCTCGAGGTCCGGGCCAATCTGCTGCGCGAAATTCCCGATTCATGCGTGAAAGTTGCCGAAAGCGGCATCCGTACGGCCGCCGATGTGGCTGCCCTGCGAAAAGAAGGCGCCGACGCGTTTCTGGTCGGCGAA
>JBMCIU010000175.1:0-4418 GCA_048616755.1 Verrucomicrobiota bacterium | reverse complement strand
ATATCAGGCATCGGGTATTGTGGTATCGGTCCCGCGGCATCGGTTTGCGGGAGTGCGATATCGAGTTCGTGCAGGGGGCTGTCGGGGCGCAGGCGAAAATCGCCCGCTTCGGGATCGACAAAGCCGGGGTCCGTCGCCCGGCTGCGCATTTCTGTCCCATGGGCTTGTTCGCGGGCCAAATGCGCCTCGGCCGTCTCCGGGGCGGCGGTGCACCAGTAGATGTTGTCATCGGCTTGACAGTCCCGCACCAGCGGATCGGGGCCTTCGCCGTGACAGCGCAGACGGGTTTGATGGTAGAATCGCTGTTCGGGCCGGGTGGTGTAGACGATATTGCGCCGGATGGGATTGCCGTGCAGCGGCCCGACTTCGAGCGAGATCATGGCGCGGGCGGTCTGCTCGACCAGCGGACAAGCAACAATGTTGTCGAGGATCGCGTTGAGGCCTTTGATGGTAATGCCGGTGGCCATGCCGCCGAGCCGATGCACCAGGTTGCTTTGGATCAGGGTGTCGTGTTGGTCGTCGTCGCAACGTATCCCTTCGGACATCGACGGACTTGGACAATCGTGGATGTGGTTATGACGCACGATATTGCCGCCGCCGGCGCCGGAGATATAGATACCGTTGCCGTCGCCCATGATCTGCATGACCTGGCTGATATCGTTGTATTCGATGCGGTTGTCCCGGCTGTGCATCAGGGGTTCGCGCCGGCGCCAGTCGTCATACCAGGCCTGATGCCACGGATCGCAGGGATAATCGGCGCCCAGCAGGGCGTCAACTTCGTCCCAGCGGATCAACGCGGAACATTCGCCGTTGCCCTGGCGGTCGCGGTGCGTCCGCCCGCTGCAGACGATGGCGGTGTACGGGGTCTGCTCGATGTGATTGTGGGCGATCCGGTTGGCGCCGCTCTGCCAGACAAAAATCGCCGGGCTGTGCCAGTAGATCTGGCCGATCTCGCGAATGTGCGTATTGACCACGGTATTGCCGCGATTGACATCCTTGGTACCCAGCCCGTAGCCGGCCAGGGTGACGGCCGTGGCGCCCAGGCGAGCAAAGCTGCAGCCCGCCACCCGGTTGCCGCCGGCGTGCAGGTCGATGCGCAGCCCGCCGCCGCCGCTGTCGCGGAACACGCATTGCTCGACGCTGCAGTACGAGGCGGTCCGGAGCCGCAGCAAGGCGGTGGGAGCGTCGTGCATATCCCAATCGTGCTGCAAGCCGCGGCCGGTACGTCCGTGCCAGGGATAGCGGTCCGCCTGGGTAAAGACCAGGCCGCGCAGCACAATGCCCTCGACCGGATGATCGGCGCCCGCGCCGGGATGGGGTTCCCCTTCGATCCGCAGCAATTCCGTTGTGGCCGGAACCGTGAGCCCCCGGGGCGGGGTCTCATCCTCCGGCCACAGGTACAGCCGCCGGTTTTGCGGATCACAGACCCACATTCCCGGTTCGCGCAAGACCGCCAGGGTATTCTCCGCCCAGGTGTTCTCCGCGCGCTTGTTCGGCGCCAGCGGGTAGGTGCAGGGGACGGTCGTTTCGGCGATTCCGGTCGCGGCGTCATAAGCGGCCAGCGGCAGGATGTTCATGGTCCAGGTGTTTTTGGGAATAACCACCACTTCGGCGTGCGCCAGATCGGGCCAGGCGGCGATGGCGCCTTGGGGAACCGCGAACCGTTGGCGCGGATCGCCGGCGTCGTCATCGGGCATCGGCAACCGGGCGAATCCGACGCCGCGGGCGCGCGGCAAACGCCGTCCGTCGGCGTACAGCGTCCGCGGCACGCTCGCCTGCGCGGGCAGATCGGCCACCCAGACCTTGCCGCGCGCCGCCGGGTGCAGGTGGGCCGGTTCGTCCGTCAACGGTTGCCAGCCGGTGACTTCTACACCGCCGCTGAGAACCGGCGTCTCGCCTTCAAAAGCGCGCCAGACAATGGGGCGTTCACGCGCACCGCCATCCTCCATCCCCAGCACCAGCGGTTCCTCAAGTCGATGCGTGCCGCCGCGCAAGACAACCTCGACCGCATCGGAGGGCTGCGCCCGGCGCCAGGCGCGGACCGCGTCGCGAGCGCGTGCGAGTGTCGCAAACGGCCCGTCCTGGGCGCCGTCTGCCGCCTGCGCGATCTCTCCGGTCCAATCATCCCGTCCCTCGGGGGCTACATAGAATTTCATCGTATTTTCCTCTCTCTGATCCACCTCAACCGGGAACTCTGAACAATGAACGGTTACTTACATTTTTGGCAAAACGCTCCATTCAAGGATGATGCCTGGAGTCATGCGCTGAGAGCCAGGGCTTCGGCTCGTTCCTCCACAGAGTCGACAATATCTTGAATGGCGTCAACTTCTTTTTCTTCGAAGTACGGCTCTCCGCACTGGGTGCATATCCATGCGGGAACCGCATCAAGAAGCAGGTGGCAGCCCTTTCTGTCGATATGGAAGGGTGTTGTTCCCCTTTTCATTTCTCCTTGACAATGGATGCATTTCATGGTTCTATCCTCCTGCTAAAATCTGCTGACCACTTTTGCTCGTCGGGCAAGTAGGCCGTTATCACCGCAAGATAGTCTTTTTTGGGAGAGCAGACTACATGAATCGGTCGGTTTTCGGACCCTCTGCCCAGCAAAAGACAACTGTGTCCTCTAGAGTCCTCAGGGTAGTTCTCGATCAGCATACCTCTTACAACGACGCAACGCACTTCGGAACGCCGAATCATCCGGTCTGGTCGAAGCATTTGATGTAGAGCATGCGGCAAGAACAGTATCCTGATATTCGCTGCTCCGCGTACCCGCGCCAAAATGTCCGTTTCGGGTTCCATTGTCAAACCATAGCCATAGAGCGGGCGTGGTCAAGTTTATTCTCTTTTATAGACTAATCACCCACATTGACCGTATTTTCCTTTGTTTGCATCGTGCAGCAATGTTCAGTCGAAAAAGCGCGGCAACCATTTCCGATTGGCTTCCAGCAATTCATCCGCCAGTTCCCCCAGTTGACAGAAATCGGCGGTTCCGCTCAGCGGGTCAAGGCTCAAGGCTTCCAGCAGCAGCGCTCGGCTGCCGGTCAGCGAAGCCTGCACGGTTAATTCATGGACATCAGCATGTAAACGGCAGAGTGACCCGATCGCCCCCGGCAGGTTTCCGGAAGGCTTCGGGGCAATGCCGTCCGCATCAACGGTTGCCAACGTTTCGACAACGACATCACGCGGCAGGTTTTCGATCTGCCCCCGGTTCGGCATATTCAGGATACATTTCACGGACGTGCCGGTAATGATTGCCCGCATGATCCCGATCATCTCTTCGCTGCTGTGATTCCAATTCGGCTCTTCCTTGGCGGCGGCGATTCGTTTAATCCGTTTCAGGTTCTCAAGTTTACCCAATTGCCTGGATCCGACGGTGGTCTTTTTGACTCTGTATTTCATGCCATAACCGTTATTCGGGTTGCACAAACTCGGGTAGAACTCCACCAGATGTCGGTCGCCCACGATGGGCAGGTACCCAAAGTGACGACAGAGGGCAAAGTTGACATACCCGGTGTAATTATAGGAATCAATTCCCCTGCCGTTTTCCGGATATTTGGCCGGTTTCAGTTGTTCATGATCACGGCAGTATTGTTGAATGTCCGGGACAACATCCTTGCCCTGAAGAGTCGCCTGCGTCAGCCAGATAAAGTGATTCAGGCCAGCGATTGTATACTCAAATCCCCGCTCTTCCAGCCATTGATACAGATACGTCAAACGATCGACTTCTTTCGGTTTTCTCAAGCCGAGAATTTTCCCCATGTATCCAGGGAAGGCATGGAATTCATGGCACATGCCGATCACCTTGACGGTCTTGGCGGCCATATTCATTGCCCTGGTGACCACGCTCATCGGGTTCGTTACATTCAGCAGCCAGGCGCCTGGACACAGCGCCTCCATCTCTTCGACAATTTCATACGCGACAGACGCCGTGCGCAGGGCCGCCGAGATACCGCAGGGCCCCACAGTCATGGAGACGGGCTGCCGGATGCCGTATTTAACCGGTATTTCCAAGTCGTTCCAGAAGGCGTCCATGGCGCCCGGGCTGAACGTGGTCATGACAAAGTCGGCACCCGCCAAGGCCTCCCGCCGATCTTCAATCACTGAGATCTTGTAGTCTTTGTTACGCAGCTGGTTAAACGTACGCAACATGGACGCAACCGCCTCCACGTGTTCCTGTTGAGGGTCAACCAGGCGAATTTCTCCGCCGTCAATTTCATCGACCAGATAGACATCCCGCATCAAGTTGGACATCCAGTTTACACTGCCACCGCCAATGACGGTCAGGACTACACGCTTCATGTTAACATCTCCGTGTTTTCATACTGATTTCACGCGGCGAATCTCCGCTTCAGCGACTTTCCAATTCTCGCCATTCGCCGTCGTTTGTTTCCTGTTTCCATTTGTGCAGCGCCTGCCGATGC
>JBMCIU010000174.1:0-4419 GCA_048616755.1 Verrucomicrobiota bacterium | reverse complement strand
CTGTACAACGGCCACCGACAGGTCGTGCTGACTTCCGACCGGCCACCACACGAGATCGGCGGCCTCGAACAGCGACTGGTCTCCCGCTTTGAATGGGGGCTGACCACCGAAATTCAAGCGCCGGACCTGGAAACGCGCATTGCCATCCTGCGCAAAAAACAGGCGGAACACACCACCAAGCTGGACGACAATATCCTGCTCTGGGTGGCCACCCGCATCCGCAGCAATATCCGGCGCCTCGAGGGCGCGCTGATTCGCCTGGTCTCATACGCCTCGATCACGGACACCCACATCACAGCTGAAGTCGCCGAACAACTGCTTAGCCCTCTCCTCGACGAAGAGAAATCCGGCATGCTCACCGTGGAGCAAATCCAAAAGGCCGTAGCCGAATACTACGATATCCGAGTCGCCGACATGACCAGCAAAAAACGACCCCAAAACATCGCCATGCCACGCCAGGTGGCCATGTATTTCTGCCGACAACTGACCGGCTTCTCTTCGCCCGCCATCGCCGAAAGCTTCAATCGCAATCACGCCACCGTCCTGCACGCCGCTAAATCCGTGGAAAAACGATCCAACAACGACGATGGTTTCCGCAACAGCCTGATGAATCTGGAAAAACGCCTCAAGGCCCTGGCCTCCCCTTCCTGATAGGCGGCGGCGCGAGCCGGCACACCCACACCCGTGAGCACGATCCGCATTCTTACCGACGAGGTGGCAAACCGCATTGCCGCCGGTGAAGTCATCGAGCGCCCCGCCTCCGTAGTCAAAGAACTACTGGAGAACGCGCTCGATGCCGGCGCTGACCGTATCAGCGTGCGCATCGACGACGGCGGCAGCCGACTCATCCAAGTCAGCGACAATGGCTGCGGCATGGACCGCGATGACGTCCTGATGTGCATCGAACCACACGCCACCAGCAAAATCCGCGAATCCGCCGACATCGACTGCATCCGGACCCTCGGCTTCCGCGGCGAGGCCTTGCCCAGCATCGCTTCGGTCAGCCAGTTCGAGTTGCAGACCCGCACCGCCGACGCGGTCGCCGGCACGCAGCTGCTGGTGAACGGCGGCACCATCGAAGACGTCTGCGAGTGCGGATGTCCGCCGGGCACGACCGTGCGCGTCAAGCGCCTGTTCTACAACATGCCCGCCCGACGCAAATTTCTGCGCCGCAAGACGACCGAGGAAAGCCACGTCCACGAGACACTTCTGCTGCATGCCCTGGGCAAGCCGTCGGTATTTTTCGAACTGCATGCCGAAGGCCGCTGCCTCCTGCGCACGAGCGCAAGCACCGACAGCGAAGCTCGCGCCGCCATGCTGCTGGGGCGCGAAGCCGCCGCCAATCTCCTGCGCGTGGACTACCGGGAGAGCGGCATCGTGGTGCGCGGTCTGATTTCCCGCCCCGGCCTTACCCGTTCTTCGCGCCGAGAGCAACGGCTGTTCGTCAACGGACGCCCCGCCGGCGCCGGCGTGCTCTACACCGCATTGCGGGACACCTACGGCAGCTTGGTCATGAAAGGACGATATCCGCCGGTGCTGCTGCACATCGAAGTGCCGCCGGACCAAGTGGACGTCAACGTGCACCCCGGCAAAAAGGAAGTGCGCTTCCGCAATCCGCGCCAGGTCGGCGACATCCTAAGCGCCGCCGTTCGCCGAAGCCTCCAAGAGGCGGCGCGCATCCCCGGCGGCATTCCTCGAACTGCCCCCCTGCACGACAGCGACAAGCAACCCGAAGCCGTTCCGGAACCTCAAGCCGAGCCCGCTCCGTCCCCGCCTGCCGTCGCCCCCGCACCCCAATCCAACCCCACACTGCCCTGGCCCGAACAGCAGCGCGCCCACGTGCCCGTAAGCCCCGCGCCCCCCCATACTCAGCATCCGGCCGAGGCGGAAAAGCCTGCGTACTCCTCCACATCCGCCGAAACCCCCTCTCCCGCAGCACCCGTCACCTCCAACAATCCCGTGCTGTCCTTGCGCATCATCGGCAACTTCGCCGACACCTACCTTGTTGCCGAAGGAGACGCGGGCTTGGTCCTGATCGACCAGCGAGCCGCTCACGAACGCATTCTCTACGAACGCCTTCTCGCAAGTCGAGACCAGGAGCGACAACTGCGCCAATCCCTGCTAATGCCGGCCACAATCGAACTGTCTCCAGCACAAAGTCGCATCCTGCAGCAAAACTTGGAACAATTGGACCACCTCGGTTTCACCATCGAGCAATTTGGCGGCAACACTTTCCTGATCCGTGCCGTTCCCGCACAGCTGCCATGTGAACAGCTGGACGAGTTTCTCCACGATGCCCTGCAGCAGCTCGAAGACTCCGGACGCACCCGCAAACGAGTGGACGAAACTACCCTGGCACAGATCGCCAGCCGCAGCGCTGTCTCCACCAGCCGCGTGCTCTCGGACACCGAAATCGACCGCCTGCTTGCGGATCTGGCCCGGACCGAAATGCCCTACACCGGTCCCACCGGCCGCCCCGTTATGGTAAACCTCCCCTTCGCCGATATCGCCCGACGCTTCGGACGCGACCGCTCCACGACCTGATCGTGCTCCCCGAAAGAGATCTCCGGGGCAGGCAACCGGCCCCGCCATTCGACGAACGGTGGGGCTCGAAAGGATTCTCGCCCTCCAAAATTTCTGACCCGCGCCCAGTCCGAGCCGTCGGGCGCCGGTGCGCCGCCCTTTACTTGGTACCGGGCGCGGCCTCCGCGCCTCGTCCGAGCCGTCGGGCGTCGGGGCGCCGCCCTTTACTTGGTACCGGGCGCGGCCTCCGCGCCCCGTTCAGCCCGCGCATCCACCTCGCTTTGAGAGGGGATCGACTCGCACGCACCCGCTTTGGATACGCAGAGAGCGGCGGCGATCCCCGCGCGCTTCAGGGCTTCAGTTGCCGACGTTCCTTCCGCTTTTGCCGCCAAATAATACCCGATGAAGGTATCGCCCGCCGCCGTTGTATCGACCACGGTTGCCTCTTCCGCGGGCAAACGGATGCGCTCCGAGCCGTACCCGTACAAAACCCCGGCCGGCCCCAGCGTCATAACGACCTCGCAACGGGAATACCGGCGAACCAGCCGATCCATTGTTTCGTCGGGGGTATCCCCTCCGGCCAGTCCCTCGGCTTCGGTTTCGTTAACCACCAGTGTATCGACCGAATCAAGGGGAAAGTCGGTGACCGCATCGCAAAAAGGCGCCGGATTCAGACACACGTGAAACCCTCGTTTAGCGCCGGATGAAATCAGGTGAGCAACATCATTGATCTCGTTTTGAAGCAGCAGAATCGTCTTGTCCGGACACCCTGCCAATACCGCGTTGATATCCGCCCGCGACTGCTTCATATTTTCCCCCGCAAACAGGATGATCGAGTTTTCGCCGCTGTCCTCGACCTGGATAACGGCGTGACCGGAAGGCGTGTCTCCAACGATCACTTGGTTGGTCGCAACCCCGGCTTCGCGCAGGGGCTTCAGCAACCATTCGCCGTCGGTTCCGGTCCGTCCGGCGTGCGACACGCTCGCCCCCGCGCGCCCAAGTGCAATGCTCTGATTCAAGCCTTTGCCGCCGGCAAACACTTGGCGAGAAAAACTGCCCAATGTCTCGCCGGGACGCGAAATGTGCGGAACCCGGTACACCAAATCAACATTTAACGATCCATAATTAAGCACGTGCATAAGCTGACCTCTTAGTTCTCTACCACGATTCGGCTGATGTCCTTGAATGCCGGATGTTCCGCATCCCGCAACAAGGCAAACGCCAGGGCTTCGACTGTCGAAACCGTTACCCCCCGGCTGCGAAGCAGAGCCAACGCCGTGTCCCGGTCGAGAAGATTCCGCGACTGCACGGCGTCGGCAAGTACCGCCACATGAAAGCCGCGAGCAAGCGCATCCAGCGCCGTCTGCTGAACGCAGACATGTGCCTCAATGCCCGCAATCACAAGCGTTTCGGGACGATATCGCTCCAACTCCGCGCTTACCGCCGGGCAGCCGAAGCACGAAAATGAAGTCTTCGCAAAAACCGGAGCGCTATCCGGAACATGATCGCCAACAACGCTTACTGTCGAGCCCAACCCGCGCGGATATTGTTCGGTGACGATCACCGGCACTTCCAGGCGATTGGCAATGCGCACCATTCGAGCTGCCGCAGCCAGCATGTCCGAGCAGTCGCCCATGGCGCGAACCAACCGTTCCTGGACGTCAACGACCAGCAAAGCAATCGAACCGGGAGAATGTAGAGTGTGATGCATTCGACGTATCCTTTTTTTGTAATTTCAGGCAAATTATCGGCAGTTTCTGGTGCGCAAGCAGATTTTGTCCTTACGCTTAATTCAGTGAACTGCAACAGTTGAATCTTGAAGCAATGCTAACCTCAAAAAGGATCATTCAAAATTTAAGTAGCTAAATGGCGCGGTTGAATCTTGCTGGAAATGCA
>JBMCIU010000173.1:0-4470 GCA_048616755.1 Verrucomicrobiota bacterium | reverse complement strand
GGGGCATCAGCCGACTTGCTGACTTGCCGGTTCGGCGCGACCGTCGACCAAGCTGATGACCCGGTCTGCGTGATGAGCAAGATCGGTGTCGTGCGTAACCATAACAATGGTTTTCTGCTGGTCGCGGTGGAGCTTATGAAGGATATCGACAATATGGGAGCTGGCCTCTTCGTCCAGGTTCCCGGTCGGTTCGTCGGCGAGCAGTATGGCTGGATCGTTGATGAGCGCGCGGGCCATGGCGACTCGCTGCTGTTCGCCGCCGGAGAGTTCCTGGGGGCGGTGGTTGAGGCGATTGCCCAGGCCGAAAGACTCAAGCAGCTCAACCCCGCGACGACGGAACACCTGCTTGTTCACTCCCCGACGGAGGGCGGGCAGAACCACGTTCTCAATGGCGGATAACTCGGGCAGCAGATGATAGGCCTGAAAAACCATACCGATCACATTGCGACGCAAAGCGGCCACACGCAACCCCGACAAGCGGTTCAAATTTCGCCCGTGGCACCGAACCGAACCTTCCGTCGGCCGATCCAGGGCGCCGAGAATATGCAAAAGTGTGCTTTTGCCGCAGCCGGAAGGACCAACCAAGGCGATCCACTCGCCAAAGCGAACACTCAGGGAAATTCCCTTGAGCACAGAGATGACGTGGCCCTCAATGCGAAACTGGCGCTCGATGCCTTCCAGCTCGAACGC
Organism: Verrucomicrobiota bacterium; assembly: GCA_048616755.1. Classification (GTDB taxonomy): domain Bacteria; phylum Verrucomicrobiota; class Lentisphaeria; order Oligosphaerales; family CAZSBQ01; genus CAZSBQ01. The sequence goes on along the minus strand of JBMCIU010000173.1, from coordinate 3,780 downwards.
AAATTCTGCCGGTATTGCCTGGGTCTTGGCCAATGAATCAATCGCGGTGGTTTCCATATATTACAGATTATCCTCCCGGAGGGCGTCGGCCGGACTCAACAGCGAGGCATAGCCGGCGGGAACCAGAGCCGCCAGGATGCACAGCAACAAGGCGCTAACGCTGATAATCGCAACATCCATCGGCAACACACGAGCCGGAATCTCGGAAAAGTGATACAATTCTGGCGGGAATATCTCCACGCCCATGAAGCGGGCGAGAAACGCGGCGATGGCGGAGCGGAAGTGCAGCACCAGCAGCCCGGCGCACACGCCCAGTGATGTGCCGATGACGCCGATGATCACACCCTGATAGAGAAAGATGCGCGCCACGTCCAACGGACCGAAGCCCACGGCTTTGAGCACGCCGATCTCGCGAGTCTTCTGCACCGCAACAGTCACCAGTGTGGTGGAAATCCCGAATGCCGCCACCAGCACGATGAAGGTCAACAGAAAAAACATCATGTTTTTCTCCACTCGCAGAGCATCAAAATACTGCTTGTTGGACTCCTGCCAAGTGATGATCTGATGAAAAGGGAAGTCTTCGCTCAACGTTTCGACAATCGGCGTGATTCGAAACGGATCCGGGACCTTGGCGTGGACCGTGGTGGCCGCCCCCCAAGGCAGCCCGAAAAGGTCGGCCGCCTGATCCAGGTGCAGAACCACCAGCGAGGAGTCGTATTCATAAACCCCCATTGAAAGAATCCCCACCACCTCGACCTCTTCGGGGAGATAGACCTCGGCTTGGTCGCGGGTTTGGATCTGGCCGCGCTCATCCCATACAAAGTTGGCGGTCAGATTGGCGGGTGAATGGATCAGCAAGTTGTCGCCCAGCCGGATGCCGAGTTCCGCCGCCAGTTGCGCGCCGATGACGGCTTCGCCCTCCTCCACCTCGAAGCGTCCCCGAACGTTGTCGGCAAAGTCGGTCACACGCCGTTCCTGCTCCGGCAAAATGCCGCGCACGAATTTGCCGGCCGCCTGATTGCGAACCTGCAGCAACACGGGGCCTTCAACGACCGGGGCCGCCTCGCAATCCAGAGATTGAAAGCGGTCAACGATACGCTCCGGATTGGGCAGAACCGCCACCGCATCATCGGAATCGTGAATCGATGGGGTGACTTGCACATGCGACTGCATGCTCAAAATGCCCTGCTTAAGCTGACGGTCGAACCCGCTCATCACGGCAATGACGATGATCAGCAGCCCGACCCCGAGCACGGGGCCAAGCACTGACAGTAGCGTCACAAAGGAAATAAACGTCCGCTTGGGACGCAAATAGCGCAGAGCCAGCAATATATCGGCGTTTAGCAACATTGAGTGTACGTGTCCCTCACTTGTTCCGTTTGCGAAAAAAACTACTGAACGGCAGCGCCGGCAAGCACAGCAGCGCCGCCCCGACGCCAGTTGCAAAACTGCCGGCCGAAACTATTGCCCAAGTATGCCATTCCCCCGACGTGATCATGTGGATCACAAGGCCGCAGGCCGATAAGGCAATAAAAAAAATCAATAGATCAGCAGCCACTCGAACCAAGCTGAACGCCACCGCCATGCCCACCAGCGTGAACAGCGCGGCCGCCAAACAAAATTGAACGGTCAACGTCATTTTTCGTACTCCTCCGGCGAAGGTTCGCGCACAGATTCCAGCAGCTTGCGAATCAGAATGTCGGAGGTAACCCCCTCTGAATCCGCGGCGAAGTTGGTATACACACGGTGGCGGAGCACCGGCAGCGCCAGGGCGCGCACGTCCTCGCAACTGACATTGACGCGCCCCTGCACCACCGCCCGAGCCTTGGCGCCCAAAACCAAAAATTGCGCGGCGCGCGGGCCGGCGCCGCAAAACACATTCTGTCGGATGAAGTCCGGCGCCCGCTCTTCCCCCGGTCGGCTCGAACGCACCAAGCGCGTAGCGTACTTGATTACATGAGAGCTGACCGGCAGATCCCGCACGACCTTCTGCAACTCCAACACCTGCTCCGCAGACAGCAACGGACGCACTTCCGCGATCTCGGCACCAGTAGTGGCGCTAACAATGGTTTCCTCCTCGGCTTCGTCGGGATACTCCACAATAATATTGAACATAAAGCGGTCAAGCTGCGCCTCGGGTAGCGGGTACGTCCCCTCCTGCTCCAGCGGGTTTTGGGTGGCCAGCACAAAAAACGGCGGCGACAGCGGAAAAACGTGATTGGAGACAGTCACCTGCCGCTCCTGCATGCACTCCAGCAGAGCCGCCTGCGTTTTCGGCGGCGTCCGGTTGATCTCGTCGGCCAGCAACAGATTCGCAAAAATGGGGCCGGGCATGAATCGGAAGCTGCGGTTGCCCGTGGTTTCGTCCGTTTCCAGCACGTCCGTGCCCAGGATGTCGGAGGGCATGAGGTCCGGCGTGAACTGAATTCGGCGAAAATGCAGCTGCAGAATATCTGCCAAGGTCCGTACCATCAGTGTTTTGGCCAAACCGGGCAGGCCAACCATCAGGCAGTGACCGTTGGCGGCCAGCGCCGTCAAAAGCTGCTCCAAAACCTTGCGCTGACCAATGATCGCGTGCCCGAACTCTTCCTCCACACGGGGAAATAATTCGCGCATCCGCTCCACGCTTTTCAACGTGTCCGCATCCCGTGGCGGCGACTCCTTGCCAGCCGCCGTTTTCGGCGCTTGCGCAGTTTCATCCGCCGAGGGAGTTGCGGACTGCGCAGATTCCACGACGTTGTTGCTGTCGCCGCCGCTTTCTCGACGAAAAACTGCCCGAACCGTCCCGAAGGTAATTTCCGTATCTTCGGTCAACTCGCGAGCGGAAATTTGTTGATTGTCGACGAATGTGCCGTTATTGCTGTCCAAATCGCGCAACGTCCATTGGTCGCCGCGCCCTTCCAACACGGCATGCCGCCTGGACACGCTGTCGTCCACTACCGAGATGTCCGCCTCGTGACCGCGGCCCACCGTCCACGTTCCGGGGCTCAATTCATGCACTTGTCCCGCATGCGTCCCCGCCAGAATTTCGAGTTGCGCCATGAAAATGCCTCCGGATTGGTTGCTGAATCCGTAAACACACAATGTAAAGAGCTCCCGCCGGAAGTCAACAAACGATTATGGTAACCGTTCACGGGGTGGTGCAGGGGATGAAAACGCGAAAGGAAATCTCTGCTGAGAGGACTGGCTTGGTCTGAGCGTGTCGTGGGGCGCGTGCCGGATGGTGTTGCGGGGATCAGCCCGGCATCCCTTCGACTTGGGTGCCGGGCGAATCAGCCCAAGGCCGATAACAGGGAGGGGGCGGGGTCGCCGCGGAAGTGGGCGCGAACGGCGGCGAGGATGAACTCGAAGGCGGATCGGCCCTGAAGCGAGCAGGTGCCGACCACGGTCCATAGCCGTTCGTTGGTTTCACGGCCCTTTTTGCTGCGCGTGTCCTGGGTAATGCGCCGGTCGATGACCACGAAGCGCACCGCCTGCTCGGCCAGGTTGTTGGTCGGGTCGACGCCGGGGGTGGTAATGAACTCGAAGTAGGCCTTGCCGTTTTGCCGAAAGCGCTAGGCCATGTTGAATGCTTCGCGTTTCTGCTCTTTGCCTTGGTCGTCCAGTTGCGAGGGTTTGGCTTAACGCCCCCAACGGGCTCGCCCCGTTGGAGCGCATGATCTGAATTCTGATCGCGCCATGTCCCCCCTCCCGCTTCCCGCCGCGGCGGGAAGCGGGAGGGGGGGGTTGTCACCGCATAACTATGATCCTATTCACCACGGGGACACCGCCGAAGGCAGA
>JBMCIU010000172.1:0-4479 GCA_048616755.1 Verrucomicrobiota bacterium | reverse complement strand
CCATCAAACGCGTTCTCGAACCGCGTCTCGCCGAAGCCCCGCGCGTCTTTCACGAAATCGAGGGCCCCGAAGGGATGTACGGCACCACTTCCGCCGGTCGTTCCAAAACCGAACCTTACCAGTATGTCCGATTGGCTGCAGTCTATGACGAACCGAACTCGGATATGGCTTGGTCGAACACGAACAACCAAGACCAAAAGACCGAAGCCGTCGACACCGATGAACCCGCCCTACCCCCTTCACCCAGCGCGCCCGCCTCCTACCACCAAGACGAAGACAGCCGTGCAACCGCGCATACAACCCCAACCGTCGACCCCGTCAAACTGCATCCCCCCCTTGTCATTAGCGAAAGCCAGCCCAACCGAAAATACATCACCTCCACGGTCGCAACCCCGGAACAAACGCAGGAAACAGACCGCGACTTCCCGTCCGCAACCACCGACCAACAGGTTGAACCGGTCCGTAAAAACTCGCTGGATATGCGCCTCGTATACATCCCTCCCGGCACTTTTCTGATGGGAAGCCCCAAGGACGAACTGGGACGAGACGAGGACGAACTTCTTCACGAAGTCACTCTTTCCAGCGGATTTTACATGCAAACGACCGAAGTTACCCAAGGACAGTGGCTCGAAGTTATGGGCAACAACCCCTCGCATTTTGAAAACGGCGGCATGGACAACCCCGTGGAATCGGTCTCATGGGTCGACGCACAGGAATTCATCGCCAACCTCAACGAGATGCACGACACGAGCCGCTACCGTCTACCGACCGAATCGGAGTGGGAATATGCCTGCCGAGCCGGTTCCGAGAGCGCATTTTACGAGGCGGCAATGCAGCTGGGCGAATGCGGATACAACGAGCAACTTGACCAGATCGGCTGGTATTACGGCAATTCCGACAAAGGCCCCCACCCGGTAGCCATGAAGGCGCCCAATGCCTGGGGGCTCTACGACATGCACGGCAATGTTTGGGAGTGGTGCAGCGACCGAGAAGGCAAATATCCGTTCTCCCACCAAACCGATCCCCAGGGTCCCAGCACCGGCCTGGCTCGTTCGCGTCGAGGCGGAAGCTGGAGTCACTATCCGATGTTCTGCCGAGCCGCCAACCGCAGTTGGTTCAACCCGAATGATGATGCGCCGAACCTGGGATTCCGGGTCGCCATGGACGTGAACGAACCGGAGCAAGCGGCGGCACCCGAACCGGAGGAGCGGTCCGCACCCCCGGCAGATACCGACGATTGCGAAGTCCGCACGCGGGAAAACGGCGAGCTGCTGGTGCGGCGCGGCATACCCGATGCCCGCGCGGGTGCCGGCGCGGTGTCTGTCGAACGCGTGGTGCCGGCCGAGACAAAGGTGGGCGAGCCAATGAGCTACCGGCTCATTCTGCGCAATTTGACCGAATGCGAAATCATCCAAGTCACTTTAATTGAACACCCCGACCGCAATTTCCGAGTGACCGACACGGAACCGGAGGCGGAAACGCGCTCGGACAGATCGCTGCGCTGGCTCGTGCGCCCTCTCGAAGCCGGTGGAACACGCGAATTTGTTGTCACTGGCAACGCTCGAACCGACGGCAAGCTGGAACACTGCGCCACCGCCGATTACCGACTAAAAATCTGCACCACAACCCAAGCAGTCAGCCCGCGCCTTGAAATTACTGCGGACAGCCCCGACAACGCCCTGGTATGCGACCAAATTCCCATCACTGTCAGCGTCTCCAATCCCGGCTCCGGAGTAGCCGAAGACGTAAAAGTCACTGTTGAACTTGGCGACGGACTGGTTGCGGAGGACGGGCAAAAAACCGTCGAATTGACCGCGGACGACCTGGGAATTGAGCAGTCGCGCCAGTTCCGCGTAAACGCCCGCCCCCAACGCGCGGGAACGCTGTCGGCCACTGCCACAGCAACAGCTTCCGGAGATCTGCGCGCCGAGGATTCAACCCGCACCACCGTCACGGCGCCCGCCCTTGACCTGACCAAGTCGGGACCGGCGGTTCGCTATGTCGGACGGCCCGCGCAATACACCATACGCGTGACCAACGACGGCGACGCGCCCGCGGAAAACACGGTTGTCCGAGACATCGTTCCCGACGGCATGGATGTCCTTGAACTTTCCGACAACGGCGAGACGTCCAACTCCGGCGCCGAATGGAAACTCGACACCTTGCAACCCGGCGCGTCCAAACGGCTGTCGATCCGCCTAATGCCGCGCGATCCCGGCACCTTCACCAACACGGCCAGAGCGTCGGCAACCTGCGCCGAGGATGTCGAGGCAACCACCAAAACTCGCGTGGCAGGTATCGCCGCCATTCTTTTGGAAGTCTCCGACGAGACGGACCCGCTGGAAGTCGGCGGGACCGGCACCTACCGGATCGTAGCCACCAACCAAGGGAGCGCTCCGAGCACCAACCTCAAAATCACCTGCGCCCTGGAGGAGAACGTCGAGTATGTTTCCTCGTCCGGCCCCACCCGCGCCACCGTGCAAAACGGCGGCGTTCATTTCAATGATCTTGACGTGCTGGAAGCCGGCCAAAGAGCCACTTGGATCGTGCGCGTAAAGGCGGTCAAAGAGGGCGACGTACGATTCCGCGCCATGCTCGAATCCGATCAGCTGACGCGCCCTGTGGAAGAAACCGAAGCCACAACGATATACTGATCCAGCCACGCGAGAGGCATTCATGACGACGCATTTTCAGCCACTCGGGAAAGTACTGCTATTCGCCGCCTTTCTGCTGCCGTTGACGGGGATCGGCTTGGAACTACCCTCCCTGCCTGGCCTGGTCACGCGCATCCGCGCCAAGCCAATCAATGAAAGCTCCGGATTGTGTCCCAGCGTGCGTCACCCCGGTGTTTTCTGGACCCATAACGACTCCGGAGACGGACCGAATCTGTACGCCATCCACCTCGACGGCCGTTTGGTCGCCACCTACACCGTCCAAGGCGCCAAGGCGCGCGACTGGGAAGATATCGCCATCGACGAGCACGGCATGCTCTACATCGCGGACGTTGGCAACAACCGACACAAGCGAAACGACCTGAAGATTTACAAAGTCCCGGAACCCGAAACCCTGCAAAAAACTGGACAGCTCAAGGTTGTGGACACCACCCCGGTAAATTATCCTGACGGCGCCTACAATTGCGAGGCGCTCTTTCTGGATGAACAGGGCACCCCCACCCTAATCACCAAGGACCCCGGCCCCGCAAAAGTCTACAGCCTAGAGGAAGAACGCTGGGTGCTCCGTCAGCAGCTGGATGTTCCCGACGTGGTGACGGGCGCGGATCTCTCCGACGACGGTCGTCTCGCCGTGTCAACCTACCTAGGCTTCGTCGTCTTCCAGCGCGATTCAGATCACCAATGGGTCCCCGCACACCGAACTTTTGCAATTCTGGAACAGTGCGAAGCGGTTTGCTGGCACAACGGCGCACTCCTGCTCACCAGCGAACAACGGGCTCTGTTCCGATTCACGCCCGACAAAACAGACTCTCAAGTCTCTGCATTCAAGCGCCACAATTGGAATCCGAACGATCCCGAGCGCACCTACGTCCCCGTCAACGAACAGCAAAAGCAGACCGAAACCATCCTTCTGCGATTTCAACCCAACTCGGAGCACACAACCCTGCGGCTGCACGCGCCGTGGAAAAATCACAGCGGACGAGCCGTCTTTTTGTTTTCCTCCAAACCGCCCGGAGAACGCGCCAAACCGAGTTCCGGCGACTTCCAGCTGGAGATCAACTCCCGCAGCCGCAATCCCACGTTGCGAACCCGCCAGTTCGGCAAACCGGGTCGCCCACTCACCAATGTGAAAATACCGGTACAACTAAAAAAGGCCGACGCGAATACGCTCGAACTACACATCGACAACCAATGGCTTGATAGCCAAATCGCATTCGGCGCCTATACCTTCGGCTTCAACGAAGAACCCGTCGGCTGGCCCTACTCCTACTACCGCATCAACAAGCATCCCCTACTCTGGGGCGAACGTTCCACCCGAAGCCAAACGACAGACAACCCCGTCAAAATCGAAACACCACAGTAAAACAGGCATCCCCGCCCGTTCTAAACACCCGGCGGCCCCAACGGCGCGAAACGTGGCACTGGCTTTCCAGCCGGTGCGTGGGACGTTGGTTGAACAGCCGACGCGGGAACGGCACGAAAATCCCTGCCTGCAAGGTCAGAGATTTTGATCCCTATTTGGATTCTGAACTCAGATTGCAAGGAACCGACGGATACTCTCAATGGTTCGATTAGACGGTTTCGCTGGATTCTCGGGGCAACGCCCCGGTCCAACCACAGCCCAGGGTCCCGTGACCCTGGGTTGCTCGGAAAAAAAACGATTTGCGGGCTGTAGGCCCGCACCAAATGCGCTGCGCCGCAATCGGTTCGCCTTGGTGCGGACTTTCAGCCCGCAAAGAGGATGACATCCTAACCCAGGGTCGCAGACCCTGGGCTGGCATTGGACCGGGCTTACAGCCCGAAGGCT
>JBMCIU010000171.1:0-4481 GCA_048616755.1 Verrucomicrobiota bacterium | reverse complement strand
CGACGGCGATATCCCCGTCCTCATCGACCACCGGGCGTTTCTCCCCGGCGCCGATCGAGGCGACGCATAACATCAAGAACAAAACAAGCGCACAAAGGAAGCGACCGTAGTGTCCCGAAGAGGAGCGACATCCGAAGGGCTTCGCAGCAGCGCACTCGATAGCCTGCCAGAGGCGGTAGATGATCGCCATGTTCTTGTAGTGTGAACGCCGCATCTTGTTCATCTCATCGTCTCCATCGTTCTACAATGACATTGTGCATAATGATCCGGCCGGTGGTCCCCCCTGGGGCTGACGGGGAGCTGGAACCTCTCGGTTTTGCCTGTTACCTGCCGATTGCGGCCAAGGAGAAGGGCCGCATTCGCGGGCGGGCCGTCGAGGCCGACGTCTTTCCACGGAATGGCTATTTCGGCGGTCCAGTGGTCGTCGTGAACCGACACGGCGGCGTATTCGGCTCCAGCATTTGTTATAACGGCAGGTGCGCTCAGATACAGTTTCGAAGACGGCGTCGTTCTTCCCTTCATAGGATGAGCCTCCGTCTGCTTCATGGACTCTCGGTTTTCCTTTGTTTTATGCGGACAACCTCATGGCGGCTCGGCAGTTCCCCGACGCTCACCTTGAGTTCTGCCTGACCATCGGCAATTTTCACAAGGTCGAGAGACGCCTCCGCCATCTCGCCCTTGCCGGGAACAATCAGCCAAGCGAACGTGGTGGCGCCCTTGCCGATGTTCGCCTCATACGTCACGACGGTTGTCCCGTCGACCTCGCCATAACGCGCACTGTACCAGCCCAGAAGTTCAGGTTTCTCCTGCCCCCGAACGGCGCGAACCTTCCAGTCCATATTGCCGGAAGAAAGCAGGCGAAGGTTGCCGGCATCCGGATCCGTGGTAATCGCCGTTCTGTCTTCCAGGCGGACGGCGACCGATGGATGAAAATGCCACTGCGCGCGGATGGCGCGGGGACGGTCGCTCTCGATGCGGTCCACGACGACCCAGTATCGGCCGCGCCGATACAGCACGGTCCGGCGATGCGCGGCTTTCCCTTCCAACCCGTCGAAAGTGTCAATGCTGCCCGTTGCCCAGTCGGTCTCCTCCGTGATGCCCGCATCGGCCTCGTTCAGGGGCCTGGACAATTTGGCCACATCCTTGCCCTGGCTTTTCCCGTCGATCAGAATGACATTGTGTCCGCGTGAGTGGTTGGCATAAACGCCCCGGAACTTCTGGGCAATGGCGCCTTGGTATGCGAACCGCCCGGTGTCCACAAGCAGGTGTCGCCCGTGTGCCATGACCGACAGATGCAGCTTGTCCGGATGGCCGTGTCCGCCATGTCCGTAGGGGCCGATGTCGAAAAAACTCCAGTGCGCGTTGGCGTCCCAACCGCTGCGGCTGACCAGTTGTCCCGCCCAGGGAAGAAAGCGCGACGGCGGACCGGCGGGGCGTTGTCCCTCCGTGCCGCGCGAAGCAACATACAGCCAATCCGGTCGGTCGAAGGCGGCGGCGGCCGTGCGCAGGGCGGCGGATTTATCTTTTGTATCCGAATCGCCGTTGAGCGGGCCGACGCCGTCCGGACGAAGCACGTCGGCGACATAACCGTACATGCGCTCGACGTTCTCGCGATAATCCGCATCAACCGTTCCGCCCGCCGCCACCGCCGTTTCCATCAAGGCAAAGAAGCGGTTGAGCGCCACCATGTGATAGCCGAAGGTCAACTCGATTTGCGCGCCGTCGGGATACACCTGCCCCTTGATCTCCCTGGCCAAAGTTTTCATGGCGAATGTCCGCCACGCTTCCGCCTCCCTGAATTCCGGGAACGCGAAACCGAGTGTGCCCAGGCCGTTCATCTGCATGGTCGCGAAGTTGTGATTGCGTTTGAGCGTCTTGCGCATGTAGTCCGCGTGCCCCGGCACGGCCGCCAGCATCAGCAGGCGCGCGGCAGGGGTAAACGCGTCCTCGTCCTGCAGGGCATAGAAGACCCCGGCCCAGGCCGGCATGCGGATGCTTGCTTCGAGAATCCCGCGCCCGAACCCCTTGGGGGCCGGATCGCCATTCGCGACTGTCAGCCAGTCGCGCAAATCCTGATCGAGCCGCTCGATGTATTTGCGCTCGCCCGTCGCGCGATACGCCCGCAAGAGCCATTTCAGGTGGCCGTGGCGGTTAAGGGAATTGGCATACTGCCGGTCACGATTGGGCCCGGTGTGGGTCCACTCCCAATGCCCGTCGTTCTTCCGCGGAACCACGCCTTTGTTGCCTTCTCCCTGGGCCTGGAAGACATCTCGCAAGATGTCGTTCGCACGAACCAGCAGATCCTCGGAGGCCGCTTGTTTCGGTTCTTCTTCTCTCTTGCCTTCTTCCGTACTCACCTCATCGCCTGTCGCCCGCTTGTCGTGCCGCAGCCATTGCCCCGAGTTTCCCGTGCGGTAATACGCCAGCAGCGCCTCGCAGGCGGCAACCTTGTCGCCGCGCTCCCAAGCCTTGCGCACCGCTTCGAGCCCTTCCCGTTTCAAATCAAGAGCGGCGAACAGCGCCTCGATCCGCTCGGGGCGGCCGTTGACAACGCTTTCCACGCTTTTGATATCCCGCCAATCGGTTTCCGCGGCATGCAGATCCGGCATGGCCAGTATCCCCAGAAAAACGAGCGCCGCAAAGAAACATGGATTAAATTGACGGTCACCCATTACGAAAAGGCGATAGATACGCATCATTCTCCTCCGTTGCGTTGCATGATTGATGGCAGGGCGTTCTCGGCGAGCGTCTCCACCGTAAAGTTCTCGTAGCGCGCGGAGCGCCCCGCCATGTGCCGTAGGCCGATCCGCCCTTCGGCCAGCGGTGGCCAGCCGGTAGCGTCCCAGAAGAAATGTTGCGCTTCACCCCCTTCAGGTTCAACCTTCATCATCAGGTACGGCCCGCGTTTGATCACGGTAATCTCGTGCGGCACGCCAGGCTTGAAAAGACCGATTTGAAAATAGTCCGATTCGAGTTCGATATCCTTGAATCCGCCGCCGACGGGAATCGGGTAGCGCCGAGCGCGGACGTACTCGCGCCGTTCGGCGCCGCGCGCCAGCATGGCCGGGCTAGGAAAGGCGGCGTAACTGATGTGCAGCAGGTTCATGTGTTTGAAGTACTTCGACATGGTCGGGACCGTACGCATCTTCGCCCACTTCATGATGTCCTTGTGGTACGGACCGGCGCCTTTGCCGGTGGCGAGGATATAGAGGATGTTGACCGAATGCTCGGCATTGTCGGTGCGGGTGTAGCGGTAGCCGATCTTCACGTCGCCACGGAAGCTCTTGCGCGTCCAGAGCACGGCCATGTGCGCGTTCTCTCCCGGTTTGGGGCCGGCGGCAAACTCGATGCCGTCGTCGACGGTTTCGACCGTCGCCTTCTTCCCGTCGAGATGCCAGCGCTCCTGCCAGTCGCCGACGCCGGCCTCGGTGAAAGATTTCTGCCACGGCAGTTCCTTCGCCTTTTCGAAATGCGCCGTTGCGTCCCGGTCGGACTTTTCAGCTGCGTCGAGATGGGTCATGGTCATGCATCCCGACAATACGGTTGTCAGCAACATGCAAAATCGAGAAAAGGCACTCATGATCTCAAACCTTCGTCAAGAGGGAGACTTCAAACAGCTTGAGCGCAGGTGATCAGGAGCTGGAAAAGTTGATGTTTGCTGCCGAGATCCGCCGCCATTTCCTCCCCCGACTGGCCGCCTGCAAACGCTTCCTACCGTGGGCCGAGCGTTGGTGCGCCCTCGTTTAGTGGAATCGACAACTCGTATGCTTCGCCGCCGAAGGTGGTGAGGCGGACCACCACCTTGCCCTCGTCCACCTCGAACACCGGTTCGCCGGTCGATTCAATTCGGCCGTCCTTTACAGGCAGGATCACCCAGCCGAAGACGGTGTCGTCTTCGATCCGCCCGGAATAGACCGCGCACGGGCTCGGTTCCCATTCCGTCGACACGTCGCTGTGCCAGCCCTGCAGGTGCGGCTGTTCCTGTCCGCGGACCAGTTCCGCCTTCCATGCGACCGGGCCGACAGGCGTGATGGAGAGATTGGCCCCTTTGGCGTCGACGGTTTTCAGCGCCCCGTTTTCGGCGATTTCCACCTTGCGTTCGGGCCGGAAGCGCCACATCGGCGTCAGCGCGCGCGGCCGGTCGGTGGCGATGCGGTCGACAACGACCCATCCCGTGCCGCGCAGGAAGACGACGATCCGCGTATGCACGGCCGTGCCCTTCAGGTTTTCGAATTGATCATGTGTGGCGCGTGCGTAGTCGAACGCGTCGGTGATGGCCCAGTGCGTTTCCGGCAGCGGCTTTTCGGCCTTTTTCGGCTTCGGCTCCTGGTCGCACGCGTCGATCAGGATCACGTTGTGGCTGCGGCTGGAATGGGCGAAGTCGGTCCACTGGTCGCGCATGTACCAGAAACGCCCGGAGTCGACGAGGAAGTCCTTGCCGTAGGCGCTGACCGAGAGGTGCAGCGCGTCGGGATGCACCC
>JBMCIU010000170.1:0-4519 GCA_048616755.1 Verrucomicrobiota bacterium | reverse complement strand
AGAGTTCCGCGTTTACGCGGCAGCGGAGGCGCAGCTTTAGCAAGCCGGGCTCCGGTCCTGGGACGGGCAGTACAGTTTGCTTACCTGCCACCGCCGTCCGTCCGCTCGCTGAAGCTTCGCTGCCACTGCCGTCTAAAGACGGAACTCTGACAGGTCTACTTCGAGTACCCGTGAACGGTTACAAAAAATTCATTTTTGCGTGGGCCTACGTCAGCCGTCCGTTCCGCGCGCGGTGTTTTATCAACTCGTGTGCTTCCTTTTCTGTTTGTGTCCGGGTTCGCAGGACGATTTTTCCGTGGCGGATTGTGTCGAGATGCTGCTTGATCTGACCGGGGGAGGCATTGATGAGCAGCGGTTTCAGGCCGACCCGGGGGAGGATATCGTCCAGATCTTCGATGGCGGGTTTGGCGTTCGGATCGTCAACAAGCTGCAGCATACGGACATTTTCGAGCGAGGCGTAGGCGCTGTACTGATGTTTGCCGGCGGCATGGGCGTGCAGCAGATAGGACGGGGAGTGATCGGTGAGTCGTTTGAGGAACGGCAGTTCTATCTCCCGGAACATCTCTTCGCTGATCTGGCATGAGATATCGGCGGTCAGAACGCCGCCGTAGCCGGGGAGGCAAACATTGAAGCCCCAACCGGCGCCCCAGACATCCGACTTAAGTGACGGAATTTCGGGGCGGGTCGCCTCGGCAATTTCGATCAGCGCGCTGGTGAGAAAGTCAAGAAATCCGACGACCTCTTCGGGGCTTCGGTACCGTTCGATTTTGTGTTGCATGTTGTCTGTGATCATCGTCTTACAGCCGCACCTCGCGCAGGCGGTCCAGGTAGTATTGATAGTTTTCCAGTGGCGTATCCGGCGTGATGAGATGGTCGGGCATGGGGATGTACCCGCCTTCTTTGATCAGAGGCATCCGGCGCTCGAGTTCGGCGTCGATGGCGGCGCGGTCTTTTTCGAGCACGAGTTTGTCGTAGCCGCCGATGATGCGCAGATCGCGCCCGTATTCTTTGCGCAACGAGTGGGGATCCGCTTTCCACGTTCCGATTTCGAGCGGATAGAGGATGTTGACACCCGCGTCCAGCCAGGCCGGCAGCAGCGGATCAATGACGCCGTCGCAGTCGACCGCGAGGTGACGGATGCCGTATTTGTCCATGGTGGAACGAATCTGCGCGTATCCCGGCGCGACATGAGTGCGAAAATCCTCAGGACGGATCAGCGGGCCGGTGCTGCCGCAGATGTCTTCCCACAACTGGATGCAGTCCACGGATATCTGCTGCCTGCCGACCACTTCGTCGATGAGCCAACAGGCCAGGTCGGCGGCGGTTTGCACGTAGTCGGTCAGAATCTCGGGGCTGTCGTAGATCAGGTAGATCATGTTCTCGACGCCCATGTAATTGCGGAGACGCCCGATCAGCGACCCGCAGCAGAGGCGAAGCGGGCTCCGGTACTTGTCGAACTGCTTCTGCCACTGGTCATTCAACTGAACGCGGTCCGGATGGGGCTGGAGGCGCGCTTTGTATTCCGGCCACTCGGCGGCGGTTTTGAACGTGCAGTCGATTTCCTGCGGGATCGAGCTGGTCTGCTTGAATTCCTTGCGGGTAACCCCATCGGTATCCCGGACAACCCGATACTCGTCGGTTTCTTCAAGGATCTCCCGCGGAAAAGCGGGATAGAGGGCATTGTTCACCCCGCCGAGATTGATAAAATAGGGCGCGGCGCCGAGGAAGTCGTTGACATCGACATCGTCGGGCAACCCTTCGCCGAGCCAGCGTTGGCGAGTTTCCGTCCAGATGCCCCAGTGGAAAACCGGCAACCGGTCGACCGCCTCGTAGTTCATTATTTTTTGGAAGAGTTGTTGGTTGGTCATGAGCTTGGATTTGCGTTATAGCATCGTAAGAGTTGTCTGTTTTTGAATCCAATCCCGGTTCGGGAGTTCATGCTGGATGACGGGCCGGCCGTCTTGGATTAGGGTGATTTTGAGTCCTTCGAAGCCGGGACCGGCGGGAGGCATTTTGCCGTGGTGGTCGATGGTTAGCTTGGCCTCGGCATCATTCCAGGTCAGGGTCAGCCAAGCGGACTCGCCGCGCTCGAAGCCGTAGCCTTCGCCGGCGTCGAAGTAGACGCGGTTTGTGCCGTCGGCGCCGGGATATACGCGCAGTTCGAGCGGGGCCGAGGTGTTTTCGCCGGACCATTGGCGGGGCGGACTGAGCGGCAGGATGGTTCCGGCCGGGACGAATACCGGCATGCGGTCGAGCGGGGCGGGGACCGTGTGCGTTTTGCCGCCGTCGTACTGCCGGTGGGTATGCCGTTCGTACCAGCCGCCGGGGTGTTCCGGCAGATAGACCGTGCGCTCGGTTGCGCCAGGCTCGGTCACGGGGCAGGCCATCAGCGAGTCGCCGGCCATGAATTGATCGTCGATGGCGTAGGCCGCGGGATCCTCCGGAAAGCGGAAGGCCGGCGGACTGAGCAGTTGGGCGTGCTCGAAATGGCATAGCGCCGCCTGGGTGTACCAGTAATCGAGAAGCCGGTACCGTTCTTTGATGGCGTGCCGCAAGAGCGGCTCGGTTGCTTCTCCAAAGCGCCAGATCTCCGTCGGTCCCCAGCGATGATTGCGCATGATCGGCCAGTATGCCGCCACCTGGAACCAGCGAACCAGCAGTTCCCGAAAATCGGGATCGTGGCGGCGTGTCCCGTAATGTCCGCCGATGTCGGTATGCCAATACGGGATGCCGACGGCGGCATGCAGGCTGGCCGTCACTTGCTGGCGCAGCACCTTCCAGTTGCTGCCGACGTCCCCCGACCAGGTCAGCGAACCGAAGGATTGCTGCCCGGGATACGCCGAGCGGGTCAGGGTGCAGACTCGACGGTCGGGTTTGGTTTTACGCCAGTTTTCGTAGACGCCCCGGGCATGCTCGCGACAAAAGACATTGACGACCGATGCGCCGGGCCCCGCAACCGTCTGCTCGCGAGACAAGTCGTAATGGAAGCCGGGTTCGGTGCCGTCGAGCCAGTACAGGTCGACGCCCACTGTATCGAGCCGTTCGCGGAGCAGACGCGAATAGGCTTCGCGCGCCTCCGGGTTGAATGGATCGTAGGGTTGCAGTTGGTGTTTCTGTTTGGGCAAAAGCCAGCCGTTTTCTTTGAATTGCCGGTGGCAGTCGCATTCTTCGGTCATAGCGGGCCAGCAGGAGATCATCAGGCGGGCATTCTGCCGGTGTACTTCGTCACACATTCCCGCCGGCTCGGGGAAACGGTCCGGATCGAAGGAGCAGCTTCCCCATTCGCCGTCGAGCCAGTAATGGAAATCCTGCACGATGACGTCGAGCGGAATGCCGCGGCGTCTGTATCCCCGCAACGCTTCGAGCAGGGCGTTTTGGTCGGGATAGGTATTGCAGCACTGCCAGAAGCCCAGGGCATAGCGCGGCGGCAGGCTGGCCCGGCCGGCCAGACGGCGGTAGCCGCGGGCAATTTCGTCCAGGGCGCGCGGGCCGTTCTGCGGAAGCACCAGGGCGTAATCGATCCAGTCCTGGTGATGGCCGAGGATGCCGGTGGTGTGCGCCTGTTCGGGACGGCGGACATACGCGGCCTCGATGCGGCCTTCGACGACGAGATCCACCTCGGCGTCGGCTTCAAGATCAATCGCGCCCATGACGAAATCACCGATATTCTCTTCGGCAATATCGATCACCGCTTTGCCGTCGGCCAGAAGCCGGGGGCGCGCGCCGCTGTCCGGATGCAGCTTCAGAATGAAAACATGCCGCCCGCGCGAGGTCGGACGGAAAAACGCCCATTGTTCGAGGCGGGCACTGAAGCGCTGCATCTCAATCCGCTCCAGATCGGGGTTCAACTCCAGGCGGCTCAGCCCGTCCCAGAGCAGTCCGTATCCAGTGCTGGAGACAAAATACGGGATAGGGATACCCGTGTTGTAGTGCCGCATGTCCAAGTAGCAGTTGCGGAGGTTCGCGCAGTGGTGCTGGAACTGCCCGCCGCCGAAGAGATGTTCGCCGTCCGGGGATGCGAAATCCAACCGGGCGGCGGGGCTGCCGCCGAACATGGCAAAGGACACCCCGCGCTCGGCGAAGCGGACCCGACCGTCCCGGTCCTCGATATGCGCGAGGCCGTTCGCGCGGTCGACCGAAATGACCAGATGCCCGTGGCGTGACACGAACCGGTCGCCCTCTTCGGCCAGATCGAGAGGTCGGAAATCAAGCTCGTCGTGGCGGATCAGCGACAAGTATCGGTCCCGTCCGGCTTCCGGATGCGGGGCGTGAAACACCCGCACGAGGTCCGTGCCGCTGGTTAGGATTTCGGTAACGCCGTGGTCATGGCGGATCGTGTTGCTTGCCGAACCATCTATTTGTATTTGCTGAGTTGTCACGTCTATAATTTGGAATCCGTTTCGTTATCTTTTCGGCACGACAGGATTTTTTTTGTGGGTTCGGAACGCCGGGCTGAAAGCCCGCATCCATTCATCACACACAAACCCAGGGTCGCAGCCCCTGGGCTGTGAGTTGGACC
>JBMCIU010000169.1:0-4546 GCA_048616755.1 Verrucomicrobiota bacterium | reverse complement strand
TCAGCGTCTTCACCCCTCCGCCGCTCCAGCCATACGTGCCGAACAGCCCCAGCATACGCTTGCGCAACTTCTTGCGCTCGAGGATGTTGATAAACTGCTCCATCGGCGGAAACAGTCCCATGTCGTAGGTGGGCGCCCCCAACAGCAACCCCCGAAAACGCCACGCGTCACGAATCAGATAAGACAGGTGCGTGCACGACACGCTGTGAATCCGCACGCGCGACATATCCTCATCGGCCAAACCTTTAGCCACAGACTCCATCATCTGCTCGGTATTGCCATACATGCTGCCGTACACCATCACGACCCCTTCCTCCGCCTCGTGACGGCTCCAGGCGTCGTACAACCGCACAATCTCCTCCGGGTGCTCGCGCCAGACCGGGCCGTGCGTCGGCGCGATAATCCCCAGATCCAAACCGCTCAACTTTTGAATGGCTTTCTGCACCGTGCTGCAGTACTTACCGACGATGTTCGAGAAATAGCGCAGAATCTCGCCCTCAAAATACTCGATATCAACCTCGTCGTCGAAAATTCCGCCGGTCAGAGCGCCAAAGCCGCCGAACGCGTCCCCGGAAAACAGAATTCGGTCCGTGGCGTCATACGTCATCATGGTCTCCGGCCAGTGAACCATGGGTGTAAGATAAAACTGCAGCTTGTGCCGTCCCAAATTCAGCTCGTCACCATCCGACACTACGTGCAAAGCGTCCTCAACACCGTAGAAGTCGCGCAGAAAATCCATGGTTTTTTTATTGCCGACGATCTTCATTTGAGGATAGACGTCGCGCAGCAGACGGATGCTCCCCGAATGATCCGGCTCCATGTGATCGATGATCAGGTAATCGGGGCTGCGTCCGGCGGGCATTGCCGCTCGAATCTTGTCCAGAAACGTTTCCCCGCCCAACGCCTTCACCGTCTCCACAATCGCAATCTTCTCGTCCACAATCAGATATGAATTGTAGCTGACCCCGCGCGGCAAAGGCCACAACTCCTCGAACAGTGCGGTGTGACGGTCATTAACGCCAATCCAGTACACATCATCAGTCACGGGCAGATAGGAATTCATTGGACAATCCTTTTAAATGGCAAATCAGAAAATGCCATACTGTAGCCGGTTTTTGTCGTTTGGCTCATAGCGGGCATGTCGGTGGGGGGGGGAAGGCGACGTCAAGAATGGCGCCGCCACATTCCGCGACAAATTAAAGAATCCGAACGAAGAAAATCAAACGTTGAAGAGAAAGTGGCAGACATCGCCGTCGCGCATGACGTAGTCCTTGCCCTCCACGCGCAGTTTGCCGGCGGCTCGGATGGCTTGTTCGGTGCCGTGTTCAGCCAGGTCGTCGACCGAATACACTTCGGCGCGAATGAAGCCGCGCTCGAAGTCGCTGTGAATGACTCCCGCGGCCTGGGGAGCGCGAGCCCCCTGCGGAATGGTCCAGGCGCGGATTTCCTTGGGACCAGCCGTGAAGTAGCTCTGCAGACCGAGCAGGCGATAGGCCTCGCGGCTGACGGATTGCAGCGCCGGCTCGCTCATGCCAAGGTCGGCGAGCATTTCCTCGCGCTCCTCCGGGGCCAGCTCGGCAAGTTCGGACTCGATCGAGGCGCAGACGCGGACCACGCCTTCGCCGCGCTCCTCCGCGAACTTCGCAACGGCCTGGGCGGCTTCGGATTCGCCTTGGATGTCGTCGTCGTCGACGTTGGCGACGTAGAGGCTGTGTTTGGCAGTGAGCATGTTGAGTTGGTTGTAGGCCTGCTGTTCGGCGGGGGTGTCGAGTTGCAGACTTCGGACGGGCCTGCCGGTCTCCAGGCACTCGATGCATTGGTCCAGGACCACCAGTCGAAGCTCGGCTTCCTTGTCGTTTTTGCGGGCTTTGGCGCGGGTTTTTTCGCGCGTGGCTTGGGCGGACTCCAAATCGGCCAGCATCAGCTCGGTTTCAATGGTTTCGATGTCGCCGACCGGATCCAACCCGCCATGCACGTGCGTGACGTCGGGATTGTGAAAACAGCGCACGACGTGAAGGATGGCGTCGACCTCGCGGATATTGGCCAGGAAGCGGTTGCCGAGCCCCTCGCCTTTGCTGGCGCCCTTGACCAGCCCCGCAATGTCCACCAGTTTAAGAATGGCGGGGATGACCTCCTTGGTTTCGATGTGATTGGCCAGGGTGGTCAGTCGTTCATCCGGCACCGGGACAATCCCGGTGTTCGGTTCGATGGTGCAAAACGGGTAGTTGGCGGCATCCGCCCCCGCATTGGTGAGGGCGTTGAAGAGTGTGCTCTTGCCGACATTTGGCAGTCCGACGATTCCAGCTTCCATAGCAGTGATGTAACCTTACGGTGTAAAGGGGTGGCCGCCGACTCGGCGGCGGAATTTAAAAACAACGATATGGGCGGGGCTGTCTACCGCATTTGCTCGAAGGCGTGCGCCGCCTGCAGCAGGCGTGACTCCTCCAGGGCCGGCGCCATGAGCTGAAGTCCGACCGGCAGACCCGTTGCCGTCGTCCCGCACGGCACGCTGATCCCGCATATGCCCGCCAAATTGGCGGGAATCGTGAAGATGTCGGCCAGGTACAGAGCCAATGGATCGCTTATACTGCCCTTGCTAAAGGCGGGAGTCGGCGCGGTCGGACCCAATATGACGTCGCAGGACTCAAAGGCCTCGGCAAAATCCCGGCGGACAAGCGTGCGGGTTTTCTGAGCTTTCAAATAGTAGGCGTCGTAATACCCGGAGCTAAGCACGTAGGTGCCGAGAATGATTCGCCGCTTAACTTCCTCGCCAAAACCGCGAGCACGGCTTTTTCGGTAGGTGTCCAGGAGATCGGCCACGTCATCGCCGGTGGCGCGCGCGCCGTAGCGAATGCCGTCAAACCGGGCAAGGTTCGCGCTGGCTTCGGCCGTGGCAATGATGTAATAAGCCGCGACAGCGTACTTGGTGTGGGGAAGCGCGACCTCCACGAGCCTGGCGCCGTTGGCTTCGAGTTTTGCGGCGGCAGCCTCGACAAGCGAGCGCACTTCCGAATCGAGCCCTTCCGCCTGAAAGTATTCGGCGGGTATGCCGATACGCAGGTCTTTCACGTCCGTTTGGTTGAGGGCTTCAAGATAATCCGGCACCTCGCGGTCGAGCGAGGTGGAATCGTGCGGATCGACGCCGCCGAGGATGCGCAGCAGAATTGCAGCATCGCGAACATCGCGGGTAATCGGGCCGATTTGGTCCAGCGACGAGGCAAAGGCAACCAAACCATAGCGGGATACGCGCCCGTACGTCGGCTTCAAGCCAACCACCCCGCAGAACGAGGCGGGTTGACGAATCGATCCGCCAGTGTCCGAGCCCAGGGCGGCAAGTGCCATTCCGGAGGCCACGGCCGCCGCCGATCCGCCGCTCGATCCGCCCGGCACGCAGTCCAAATCATGCGGATTGGAGACCGCGCCGAAAGCGCTGTTTTCATTGGCCGATCCCATGGCGAACTCGTCCATGTTGGTGCGTCCGCATGGAATGAGTCCGGCAGCCTTTAGGCGAGCGATGGCCGTGGCGTCGTAGGGAGCGGTAAACCCGCGCAGAATGCGTGATGCGCACGTGCAGGGTTGCCCGTCCACAGCCATGTTGTCCTTGATGGCGACCGGGATTCCGTCATAGGGGCTGAGCGCCTGGCCGTCGGCGCGGCGTCGGTCCGACTCGGCGGCGGCCCGCCGCACCCCTTCGGCGTCGATATGAACCATGGCGTTGATGTCGCCATTGCGAAGTTCGCAAGCTTCCATGCGTTCCGCACAGAGGGCCTGCGCCTGAATTTCGCCGGCGTCAAGCCGCGCGGCAGCTTCGTGAATCGGCGTGGCGTAAAAGTCGGTCATCAGGCGCCCTCCTGTCCGGGGAGGATGGCGGGGACGCGAATGGCGCCGTCGTCGGTGGCGGCCGGTGCGTTCTCCTCCACGCGTTCGGAGGTCAAGCCGGGGCGGACTTCGTCCTCGCGGTAAATATTGGCAACGGGAAACGGATGGGCGGTGGGTTCGATTCCGTCCACATCGAGACTGTCGAGAAGATGCACGTAGTCCACCACGGCGTCAAGCTCGCGCTGATAGCGTTCAGCCTCCTCGCTCGTCAGTTCCACGCGCGCCAAATCGGCCACGTACTGCACGTCAATATGGTCAAGTTCTTTCGGTGTCATCGCCTGTTGCTCTGCCGGCGTTGGTTGATTCTTCGGGTCTGCCTCCCCTGTCGGCGCGTCCGCGAACGGAACCGCGCGCATCAACCTATAATGTGATAGAACGTCCCGAGATTTCAACCGGTATCCGTAAAAATTCAGCGGAGCAATACCTTTAGGACTCTTGACCTCTCGGAAGACCTCGTGGCACAAAAAGTCTTCGGGCTAAGCCCGGACCGTCGGCGGCCACGCCCCGCCGGATTCGCCGGTTTCCTTCAAGCTCGTCCAGAAGCAGTCCAGACCCGCGCAAGCCCCGTCCCTCGTCTGAGATGCCCAATGATTATGCCTTGACAAAGAAAACCACAGTGATCCCACCGGATCCTGGAATGATGGAATCTTGGAATGCTGACTTGAGC